>JANOCN010000710.1:0-2430 GCA_031412185.1 Betaproteobacteria bacterium
CCTGCTGCAGCCGCGCGGTAAGCTGGTGAAACCGCTCTTCGGTGGCGGTGAAGGAGCAGTGCTGCATGGCAGCCAGCGCGTCGCGGTCGCCGGGTTGTTTGGCACCCTTGGGCATTTCGAAAAAGGCCAGCATGGTGTCACCACCGGCGTCAAAAAAATAGTGGCGCAAATTCTCGAACGGAGGGTTGCCGCGGTTACCCGGGCCGGTGCCCAGACCCGGCGGCACTTTGAGCGCATGCACCAGCGGCATGCCCAACACACCGGCATAAAAATCTATCGTCATCTTCATGTCGTCGGTATTGAGCGCCAGGTGGTGGATGCCACGGCTCATGGGCCGGGCAGCGTGCCGCAAGCGCGGAAAATCAGAGTCCATGACTCGCCTCCGTATCACCAGCCTTTGCCAACTCAAAATACAGCTGCGCCAGATTGGGCCGCAGCGCCAGTTGCGCGCTTGATTCGGTCAGGGCAATGCGACCCTTGATCAGCACATAGGCGCGGCTCGTGAAAGGCAATGCAATATCCAGCTTCTGTTCCACCAGCAGCATAGTCAAACCTTTGTCGCGCAAAGCGTTGAGCGCCTGGCGAATCTCATCCACCACTTTCGGAGCCAGACCCATGAAGGGTTCATCCAGCAACAACACCCGCGGTGCCGACATCAGGGCACGGCCTATCGCCACCATCTGCTGCTCGCCACCCGACAGCGTGCCTGCCAGTTGGGTACGCCGCTCTGCAAGGCGTGGGAACATGGCATAGACGTAGTCAAAACGCTCCTGCACCGCCGCAACCGAGCGCTGCGCCAGGCGTACGGTGCCCAGGCGAAGGTTGTCCTGCACCGACAACGGCGCAAACATGCGCCGTCCCTCGGGTACCTGCGCCAGGCCCCTGGCAACAATGGCGTGGGTCGGCAATTGCAGCAGGTCCGCGCCGTCCATCAAGGCGCGCCCGCTGCGCTCGCGCAAGGTGCCTGACAAGGCCGCCAGCAGGGTCGATTTGCCAGCGCCGTTGGGCCCCAGCAATGCGACGGTCTCGCCGCGCGCGACCACCATCGTGATCTGCTGCAGCACCGGCCCATGTCCATACCCGGCGCACAAATTTTCTATGTCGAGCATTTTCACCCCGCGCCCGAACTCGTACCCAGTGGGGCCAGCGCCCCCAGGTCCCCAAGATAGGCCCGTACCACCTCCGGATTGGCCTGAATCTCGTCCGGAGTGCCTTCGGCAATCTTGCGCCCGAAATTCAGCACCACCACGCGATCGGCCAGCGCCATCAGAAAACGCATGTCGTGTTCAATCAGCAACACGGCGATGCCACGGTGCGCAATCTCGCGGATGATGCCGGACAAGCGCCCGCATTCGGCGGGTGTCAGGCCCGCCGCAGGCTCATCGAACAGCATCAGGCGCGGCTCGGCGGCGAGCGCGCGGGCGATCTCCAGCAGCCGCCCTTGCCCGAAGGACAGGTTGCCAACATCGGCACCCGACCACTCTCCCAGGCCCACAAAGTCCACCAGCGCATCGGCACGCCGGGCCGCTTCGCGTTCGGCCTGCGCCGCTGCGCGGGTACCGGCCAGCACCTGCCACAAAGAGCCCTGTAGCCGTGTATGCATTCCAACCATCACGTTCTCGCGCACCGACATGCTGGCGAATGGTTTGTTGTGCTGGAAAGTGCGCAATATGCCATTCGCTGCAAAGTCCTGCACCGGCAAGCCGAGCATCGATTGACCGTCGAACTCGAGTGTGCCCGCCGACGGTGCCAACGCCCCGGCGATCATGTTGAAGGTCGTGCTCTTGCCAGCCCCGTTCGGTCCGATCATGCCCAGCACCTCACCGGCGCGTACCTCGATATCCAGGTCGGCCACGGCAACCAGCCCACCGAACTTGCGACCCAGGCCTTGCGCCGACAACAGCACCGGCGCCGCCTTCATGCGGTTTTCCCGCGCGTCGCCAGCCAGTCGCGCACACCGATCAGCCCCTTGGGCTGGAACAGCACCACCGCCACCATGAAAACGCCAAAAACCAGCGCATGGTGGTGGCCGATCAGCGGCGACAACACAAACGGCATCAAGTACAGCAGCACCGCGCCAATGATGGCGCCAGCGTGCCGTCCGCTGCCACCCACTATCACCATGAACAGCAGCAGGAAAGCATTCTCCAGCCCAAATATGAGCGGATTCACGGTGTTGTCGACGAACGCGTAGACCATTCCAGCGACACCTGCCATCGCACTGGTGACGGTGTAGGCAATTATCTTGGTGCGCGCCACGTTGACGCCCATGGCCTGCGCCGCTGCCGGGTCGTCCCGCACGGCCCGGCACGCACGCCCGAACCACGACCGGTCGAGCCTCCACAATGTTGCCAGCGTAGCGAGCATCAGCACAACGATGACCACGGTGTACCAGGGCCCGGCAATACGCACACCAAACACGTCGGGCAG
>JANOCN010000711.1:0-9839 GCA_031412185.1 Betaproteobacteria bacterium
GCCAGCAGGCAATCTCCCGCATGCAGCTTTGTGATGACATGGATGTCCACGGGTGGCTCGCTCTCGGTCCCCAGGCAACCCATCAGGATATTCGACTGTGGATGGCTGCTGGCCTGCTCCTCGGTGATTTCACCGCGTTTGACCAGCAGCTGCACATACGAGTGGTCCACCGTGCGCCGCACAAATTTACCGGCCTGGTAGTGGTATACCCGCGAATCGCCCGCATGCGCCCAATGGCATTCACCGCCGGAATTTATAAGGAACGCCGCCACCGTGCTGTGTGGCTCTTCCTCGGCCGAGAGTGCCGTTAGCCGGATCACCACATGCGCCTCGCGGGCGATCTGCATCAGCATGGCCGCTGGGTCATCTACCTCCGGGGCAAACCGCTCGAAAAGCTGCCTGGCGGTCATGATGACCTGGTCCGAGGCCTTGCGACCGCCGCTACGACCCCCCATGCCGTCTGCCACGATCGCCAACACACAACCGTTGGCGCGGGGGTGGTTCAGCAGTGCCACCCGGTCCTGCTGGTAGTCGCGATCCCCCTTGTGGATACCGGTAGAAGCGGTGAGTCTGTAACCTTCGGTCATTTTTAAGCAGGCTGGCCCTCAAAAAGCTTGGCGTAAACACGTATTATCAAACCCGGCGAGGAAGTGGCACCTGCCTCTCCCAATCCAAACGATTCTAGACCTATCCCGTGGATTCGAATCTGCACTCCCCAGACCGTCGGCTGATCGAATTGTCGATGGAACATGCCGACCTGGATGCGCTGATAGACCGTGCTGCACTGGACCTGCCGAGTGACGAACTTATGCTGCGCCGCCTCAAGAAGCGGCGCTTGTTGCTGAAAGACGAAATCACCCGAATCCGGGGCTCGCTGTCGCCCAACGAGACTGCCTGACGGATGGCGTTGCTGGACCAGGTGGAAGAGGCATTTGCCCCCGGTGGCGCGCTCTCGGCTGCGGTGCTGGAATTCAGACCTCGGGCCGGCCAGACCGAGATGGCCCTGGCTATAGCGCGCACCATCGACAGCGGTGGCGTGTTGGTGGTGGAGGCCGGCACCGGTGTGGGCAAGACGTTTTCCTACCTGGTGCCCGCGCTGCTCAGTGGTACGCGGGTATTGCTCTCAACCGCCACCAAAACCCTGCAGGACCAACTGTTCGGGCGCGACTTGCCCCAACTGGTGCAGTCCCTCGGGCTGCCGGTGCGCAGCGCACTGCTCAAAGGTCGTGGCAGCTACCTTTGCCTGCACCGTATGGAGCAGGCACGCCAGGACACGGCGCTGGGCGACCGGATCACGGCCCGGACACTGGCCCGGATCGAGCAATGGTCCCAGGTGACACATACGGGAGACCTGGCAGAACTCTCTGGGCTGGATGAGCGCTCGCCGGTTTTGCCGCATGTAACCTCCTCGCGTGACAACTGTCTCGGGGCTGCCTGTCCTAAATTCCGTGGTTGCCACGTCAACCAGGCCCGCCGTGAGGCACTGGCTGCGGACGTGGTGGTGATCAACCACCACCTGTTTTTTGCGGACCTGGCAGTACGCGAATCGGGGTTGGCCGAACTGTTGCCGACAGTGCAGACGGTGGTGTTTGACGAGGCGCACCAGCTCAATGAGACCGGCCTTCAGTTTCTTGGGCGGCAGTTGACTACCGGGCAGGTGATCGACTTTGCGCGTGATCTGCTGGCCATCGGGCTGCAACAGGCGCGTGGGCTGAAGGACTGGCAACAGCTGGCAGCAGATGCGGAACGCGCTGCGCGCGACTTGCGCATGCTGGTGGGGAAAATGCCGCCAGCCGCACGGCTTCGCTGGACCGATGCCGCGCCCGAACAGGTCGCGCCGCTGGACTGGCAGGCTGCGTTGCAAGCGGTGCAGGAGAGCTGCGCGCAGGCGGTGCTGCAGCTGGGCCGTGTCACTGAAATCGGGCCGGATTTCGAGCGCCTGCGCGAACGCGGGGCCAATCTGGCCGGTCTCGCGGAGTTCTTTTTGAATCCGCGAGACCCCGCCTGTGTACGCTGGGTGGACGCAGGCTCCCAGCTCCGGCTGATCGAGTCGCCGCTGGACATCGCACAGGCAGTGCAGGGGCGGATGCTCAAGACAGATGCCGCAGAACCGAGCCGGCGTGCCTGGATATTCACTTCCGCCACTTTGGGCGACGAACCCACGTTGCGCTGGTTCACCGAGCCGTGCGGGCTCGCAGACGCGCAGATTCTGCGGGTAGACAGCCCTTTCGACTACCAGCAGCAGGCCGCCGTGTACGTGCCGCGCGATCTGCCCAAGCCTGCAGACCCCGGCCACAGTGCAGCGGTGGCTGCATTGGTGGCGCGCATCACCCCGGTGATCGGCGGGCGGACTATGGTGCTGACCACCACGTTGCGGGCGCTACGCGCCATCAGTGAGGCATTGCAGCTGCACTTCAGCGACGCATCGGCAATGCAGGTGCTGGTACAGGGCCAGGGCCCCAAACGCGAACTGATGGAGCGCTTGCGCCTGGGGGCTACCGAGGGCGGACCCGGTTGCATACTGGTCGCGTCGGCTTCGTTCTGGGAGGGCGTAGACCTGCCGGGCGACGCGCTGCAGATGGTGGTGATCGACAAGTTGCCGTTTCCGCCGCCGAATGACCCCCTGGTAGAGGCGCGTACCGGACGCCTGGAGGCGGCTGGACGAAGTGCCTTCAATGAGTACTTTGTCCCCGAGGCTGCGATTGCGCTCAAGCAGGGCGCCGGACGCCTGATACGGCGCGAGTCGGACCGTGGGGTCCTGGTGCTGTGCGACACCCGCCTCAACTCGATGGGCTACGGGCGACGTCTGATGGCTTGCTTGCCACCCATGCGCGCGCTGCGCACGGAAGCTGAACTGGTCGACGTGCTGACCAGCCTCACCAGAACTTCCACCATGGCTCATCACCCGCCTTGAAGCCGCGTGTGACGAATTCGCTTTTTGGGTAGTTGTTGTCGAGTACCCGGCGTGCGTCGTCACGCAACTCGGTCATGCCCAGAGCTTCGTACGACTTGACCATGATGTAGAGGGCTTCTTCCAGTGCAGGCACGTCGCGGTAGTCGGCCAGGGCCGACTGCGCCCGGCTGACGGCCGCCACATAGGCACCCCGGCGGTAGTAATAACGCGCCACGTGCACTTCGTATTCGGCCAGCGAGTTGACGATATAGGTCATGCGCTGGCGCGCATCGGGCGTATAACGCGAGTCAGGAAAACGCGCAACCAGTTCCTTGAACGCTTCGAACGATTCCTTGGCCGCTTTCTGGTCGCGTTCAGACAGGTTCTGCCGGGTAATGAACGAGAACCAGCCCAGGTCGTCGTTGAAATTGATAATGCCCTTGAGATACAGCGCGTAGTCGATCGCCGGGCTGGCCGGGTGCAGCTTCATGAATCGGTCCAGGGTGGCGAGTGCCTGCGCCTGGTCCTGCGCCCGGTACTGTGCATAGGCTTTGTCGAGCTGGGCTTGCTGCGCCAGAGGTGTGCCGGCAGCGCGACCTTCCAGTTTTTCGTACAGCGGGACGGCCTTGTCGTAGGCACCGGAGTTCAGCTCATCCTTCGCTTCAGCGTATATGCGGTTGGGGCTCCAGCTACTGGTCTTATCGATGGGGGCGGACGAGCATCCGCCAATGAGCACCGCTACAAGCAGCACCGGCACAAGCTGCACCATCGATAATTTGGCTCGGAGCATAGGGAAACCTCGTTGAAAAATTCCGTTTCGATTATATCGGGCACACCTGCAGCAGAAGAGCCGGACGAGCTGCAGGACGACGGGCTGCAGGTCGAGTGGCGCGAGTGGCTGGTGCCGTCGGCCCAGCATGGCGAACGGCTCGACAAATCGCTGGTGCTGGCGCTTGCAGAGTTCTCGCGCAGCTACTTGCAGCAGCTGGTCGAGGAGGGCGCCGTGGAAGTGAATGGCAAGGTGGCTGCCAAGGCGTCTGCAAGGCTGAAGGCGGGGGACCAGTGCCGTATCACGCTGCGCCCCACGCTGCAGAGTCAGGCTTTCAAGCCGCAGGCGATGGCGCTGGAGGTGGTATTCAAGGATCCGCATATGCTGGTGATCAACAAGCCGGCCGGACTGGTCGTGCACCCGGCACCGGGCAACTGGAGCGGCACACTGCTGAACGGCCTGCTGGCTTATGACACCGGACTGGCCGATGTGCCGCGCGCAGGGATCGTGCACCGGCTCGACAAAGACACCAGCGGCTTGATGCTGGTGGCACGCACCCGAGCGGCCATGGACCTGCTGGTGCAGATGATTGCCGCACGCTCGGTGCAGCGCCAGTATCTGGCACTGGCGCATCGCGCCTGGGTCGGGCCGGACACGCGTGAGGTGTGCTCGCCCATTGGGCGCGATCCAAAGAACCGGTTGCGCATGGCGGTGGTCGATCTGGAGCGCAACACCGGAAAATCCGCCCGAACCACAGTGCAAGTGTTGGCCACTGGTCCGCTGGGTTGCCTGTTGCGCTGCACCCTGCATACTGGTCGCACGCACCAGATTCGTGTCCACATGGCGTATATCGGCCATCCGTTGGTGGCCGATCAGGTGTATGGCGGCGCACCTGCTGTTGGTATGCTGCGCCAGGCCCTGCATGCGTGCCGACTGGCACTGTCGCACCCGGTCACTGGCCAGGCACTTGACTTTGCTGCGCCGCTGCCGCCTGACCTGGCTGATGCATTGCGGCAGTGGGGTTTTAGCCATTTGGCTGAGCTACAATCCGCCCAAGATTCCTTTGGACCCGCCAGCGCGGGGTAGTGCCAGAGGCCCGCACCGCAGACGCCCAGTCTGCCTGCTGCGACCCAACTTTGATTTCTCTGTGTTGCACCCTTCGGTGCCCTTCTGCGGAATCGCACGACGATGAATTCGGCTCAGGCAAAACGCGTACTGGAAACCGCCCTGATTTGTTCGCAGCAGCCGTTGCAGGTGAAAGACTTGCAGGCGCTGTTTGGCGACGTTGTCGGGACCGAAACACTCAAGCTGCTGCTTCAGGAGTTGCAGTTGGACTGGGCGCAACGTGGTGTTGAGCTGGTGCAGGTGGCGTCTGGCTGGCGCTTCCAGAGTCGGCCCGGCATGCGTGAGTACCTGGATCGCCTGAACCCGGAGAAGCCGCCCCGCTACACCCGCGCCACGCTGGAGACGCTGGCGATCATTGCCTACCGCCAGCCGGTGACACGCGGCGACATGGAAGACATCCGCGGTGTGACGATCAACTCGATGATCATCAAACAGCTCGAGGATCGCGGATGGGTCGAGGTTATTGGCCACCGGGAGACAGCCGGCCGCCCGGCGCTGTTTGCGACCACGCGGCAGTTTCTGGACGACCTGGGTCTGGCTTCGCTGGACCAGTTGCCATCGCAATCTGGTGTCGATGACGCAGTCGACTTGCTCGATCCGTTGATGCAATCACCGCAAACCCCGCCGTTACCGGGGCAGACTCTGGACACCAACCTTTTGGCGGGCGCACACCATGAATGATGATATTGACTCCGAACACACGTTACCGAAACCGGCGGTAATCCCGATGCTTGCACAGCTTCCCGGCAGCGCCCAGCCGCTGCCGGGCACCCTGGATGTTCCAGATGCCACCGGTGCTGAAGGGGCTGAGGACTTTGGTGCGGATGCTGCCGATGTTGCCGTCGGGCCACGCCAGCAGGCAATCTCTGAGGGCCCGGTGATCCGGTTCCAGGACGTTGTGTCGGGCCAGTTTGATGCTGACGAAGAACGCGTCGAACTGGCACCTCCCAAGCGGGTGCTGGCGCCGATGGCCGAAAGCCCCAAGCTGCACAAGGTGCTGGCTCAGGCAGGTATGGGATCGCGCCTTGAGATGGAGGAGTTGATCATGGAAGGGCGCATCACGGTCAACAACGAGCCGGCCCATATCGGCCAGCGCATCCAGTATGGCGACCATGTCAAGGTGAATGGCAAGCCGATCCGCTTTCGGATCGAACCGCCCCCCGCTCGGGTGATCGCCTACCACAAGCCGGTGGGCGAAGTGGTTACCCATGACGATCCGCAAAATCGGCCCACCGTGTTCCGTCGCCTTCCCAAACTGCAGCAGGGCAAATGGCAATCGGTAGGACGGCTGGACCTCAACACAGAGGGCCTGTTGTTGTTCACCAACTCGGGCGACATGGCCAACAGCCTGATGCACCCGCGTTTCGGCCTGGAGCGCGAATATGCGGTGCGGGTGCTGGGCGCGTTGAGCAACGACGAAAAACAGAAACTTCTCGACGGGGTGCGGCTGGACGACGGTTCGGCGCAGTTCGGGTCTATCGAAAACGGTGGTGGCGAAGGCTCGAACTGCTGGTACCGGGTCACCATCTCCGAGGGCCGCAACCGCGAAGTACGCCGGATGCTGGAGGCCGTTGGCCATGCGGTGAGTCGGCTGATCCGGATTCGTTACGGTGCCATGATGCTGCCGCGCGGCCTCAAACGGGGGGCCTGGATGGAGCTCGACGCCGCCGATATTGGCTCGCTGCGCGTGGCGTCCGGCGGCCGCCCAATACACGCAGGCGGTACCGCTGGCAGAGCGGGAGACGAAGGTCGGCCAGTGCGCGAGGGCGCCAACGGGGGGGCCGGCAACCGCCGACGCAGGCGCGGCGGTCGTGCGGCACCTGGGGCCGGCCGTCCCGCCGACGGTCCGCGCGCCAATGTGCCTGCGGCTGGTCCGGTGGCGGGCGGGCGAAGCAACGCTTATGGTGACGCGGGGCAAGGCCGCAATCGAAACCGCAACGACCGTTCTGACCCGGAGGCACGTGCCGACCGGCAGGCTGCCGAGTCTCAGCCTGATCCCATGAAGACAGCATTTGGCTATATCGGTGCCGACAGCTTTACGCGCCAAAGGCAAGGCCAGGGGCGCGGACAACGCAGTGGTGGCGGTCCGACGGGCGGCTCGGCTCCGGGCGGCGTGCGCCGTGGCGGGCGTAGCCGGTAGATCCGACGTAGCCTCCGGGGTGCAAGGCCATGGGGTCTGCGCACCGGTGCAGCCGGAGTGGCTGAGGCTAAAATGCGAGGCTTTGCCCAACCGGCAAGAATTGAAACCAACTGCGCAGGATTGACCCATGACTATTGAACGAACACTCTCCATCATCAAACCCGACGCGGTCGCCAAGAACGTCATCGGACAGATCTATGCCAGGTTCGAAGCAGCCGGCCTCAAAGTCATCGCAGCGCGCATGACGCGACTTTCAGTGGCCGAGGCAGAGGCCTTTTATGCGGTGCACAAGGGCCGACCATTCTTCAAGGATCTGGTGGCCTTCATGGTTTCTGGTCCGGTGATGGTGCAGGCGCTGGAAGGCGAGGGGGCAGTCCTGAAAAACCGCGATCTGATGGGCGCAACCGACCCCAAGAAGGCAGCACCTGGAACCATCCGCGCCGATTTCGCCGACAGTATCGATGCCAATTCCGTGCATGGTTCTGATGCCGCCGACACCGCCGCCACCGAGCTCGCGTTTTTCTTCCCCGGCATCAATATTTACTCGCGCTAATGCCCCCATGGTGGCCAATCTTCTCGACTACGACCTCGAGGGTTTGACCGCTTTCTGCGAGCGGCTGGGCGAGAAGCGTTTTCGCGCCACACAGTTGTACCGCTGGATTCACCAACGCGGCGCAGCAGATTTTGATGCCATGAGCGATCTCGCGCGGCCGCTGCGCGAGAAGCTGAAGGCGGCAGCACAGGTCCGGGGACTGGCCGTGAAGGCCGAACACCGGTCGGCCGATGGAACCATCAAATGGCTTTTTGATGTTGGCAATGGCGACGCAGTAGAGACGGTTTTCATCCCCGAGGAGGACCGCGCCACCCTGTGCATTTCATCCCAGGCCGGCTGCGCCGTGGGTTGCCGCTTCTGCTCCACCGGCCACCAGGGATTCAGCCGCAACCTGGCTACTTGGGAGATCACTGCCCAGCTATGGTTTGCCGAGCATACGCTGCGCCGCCTGCTTGGGCGAGATTCGCGGGTCATCTCCAACGTCGTGATGATGGGCATGGGCGAACCCTTGCAGAATTACGCGGCCCTGTTGCCAGCGCTTCGCACCATGCTCGACGACCACGGGTATGGGCTGTCGCGGCGCCGGGTGACGGTCTCCACTTCAGGTGTCGTGCCGATGATCGAGCGGCTGGGCCAAGACTGCCCGGTCGCGCTGGCGGTGTCGTTGCACGCCCCGACCGATGCGCTGCGCGACGGCCTGGTGCCGTTGAACCGCAAGTATCCGCTGGAGTCGCTGATGCAGGCCAGTGTGGCCTACCTCGAGCGGGCGCCGCGCGATTTCATCACGTTCGAATATTGCATGCTGGACGGTGTCAACGACCACCCTGCGCATGCGCGGGCACTGGTCGATCTGGTGCACAAATACGCTGCCGGGCGAAACTGGTGCAAGTTCAACCTGATACCGTTCAACCCGTTTCCGGCGTCGGGCCTGCTCGCGTCGCCGCGTGCGCACATCGACATTTTTGCGCGCATTCTTGGCGATGCCGGGCTGGTGACCACGGTGAGGAAAACACGTGGCGACGATATTGAGGCGGCTTGCGGGCAACTCGCGGGCGACGTCAAGGATCGAACCAAAGTCGCCGGGCGCATTGCGCGCCAGCGCACAATCATGCTGATGCCCGCTGGTCCGGCGGGTCGGCAGGATCAAGGAGAGTTGATGCATGGCACACACCGCCGATAGCTCGCCGCGGCACCTGCAACTGCTGGCCGCTATGCTGCTGGCGGCGCTGTGCGTGTTGAATCTGGTTGCCTGTGCCAACGCGCCAGGAGCGGCCGGAACGGAGGCTCCCAAAGCCGACCTGGTGACCGACTCGGACGAGCCGGAGGCACGCAGGCGCGCCCGCCTGCGGCTTGAGCTGGCGGTGGGTTACTTTGAGCAGGGGCAAACCACGGTTGCGCTGGACGAGTTGAAGCAATCACTCGCGGCCGACCCGGGTTTTGGCGAGGCTTACAACCTGCGCGGCCTTATCTACATGCGACTGGGCGACTTCCGGCTTGCCGAGGAGGGTTTTCGCCGGGCCATCGCATTGAACCCCCGAGACTCCAACGCGCACCAGAACTATGGATGGATGCTGTGTCAGCAGAATCGCCATGCCGAAGCGAACCAGCTATTCGGCCAGGCGCTGGCCAACCCGGTTTACACAGACCGGCCGAAAACATTGATGACCCAGGGGCTTTGCCAGATCAAGGCGGGCCAGCCAGCCCAGGCCGAGCAGAGTCTGCTGCGTTCTTACGAGCTGGATGCAGGCAACCCCATCACGGGTTACAACCTGTCGCTGCTGTTGTTCCAGCGTGCGGACTTTTCCCGTGCCCAGTTCTACATCCGGCGCCTGAACAACAGCGAACTGGCCAACGCAGAGTCTTTGTGGCTCGGCATTCGGGTGGAACGGCGCATGAACAACCGGGACGCAGTGGAGCAACTCGCGGGCCAGTTGCGCAAGCGGTTTGCCGATTCGCGGGAAATGCTCGCTTATGAGCGCGAGGCGTTTGATGAGTGAACCCGCGCAAGCTGCCACCAGCGCGGCTAGCGACACCCTGCACAGTGCGGGTACCCTGCTGCGGCTTGCCCGCGAGAAGACCGGGCTGCATATTGGTGCCCTTGCGGTAGCCCTGAAGGTTCCGGTGAGCAAGCTGGAGGCACTGGAGGCGGATCGCCTCGACTTGTTGCCCGACGCCGTGTTCGCGCGCGCCTTGGCCGCCAGCGTGTGCCGTACGCTCAAGTTGGACCCGGCCACTGTACTAAGCAGATTGCCGGACCATAGCGCTGCGAGATCGCCGCTCGGTGTCAAGCTCAAGCCGGTTTCTTTCCACACACCCGGCATGGGCTGGCGGTTGCCGATCCTGTCCCGGCTCTCCAGAC
>JANOCN010000712.1:0-4125 GCA_031412185.1 Betaproteobacteria bacterium
GAAGCAAGACATGAGCCGGTTCGTGCTTCTCTTCCAGGTTCATGCCCGCCATCGGCTCATCGAGCAGTAACACCTGCGGCTCCATCGCCAGTGCGCGGCCCAGGTCCACGCGTTTTTGCAGGCCGTAAGGCAACTGGCCCACCGCCGTCTTGCGATAGGCCTGGATCTCCAGAAAATCGATGATGTGCTCAACGAATTCGCGGTGTTTGATCTCTTCGCGTTCGGCCGGGCCTATGCGTAGCGCCTGCAGAAAGATGTTGCTCTTGATGCGCAGGTTGCGCCCGGTCATGATGTTGTCGATCACACTCATGCCCTTGAACAAGGCCAGGTTCTGGAACGTGCGCGCAATTCCCATCGTGGCCACCTGGTGGCTGTCCATGTGGCTGAACGACTGGCCTTTGAAACTGATGGTGCCCTGTTGCGGCGTGTAGACACCGTTGATGCAATTGAGCATCGAGCTTTTGCCGGCACCGTTGGGGCCAATGATGGCGCGCACCTCATGTTCACGCACATCAAACGAGATGTCCGTCAACGCCTTGACCCCACCAAACGCCAGGCTGATGTTCTTGACGTCCAGCACCACGTCCCCAATCTGTTTGGCTGTCATGCGGCGGCCTTTACGGGCGCAAATGTCTTTGCGTCGGAAATCTTCAAGGTTGCGCTGACGCTGCCGGTGCGGCCATCTTCAAACTTGACCACCGTCTCGATGTATTGCTCGCTGAGGCCAGCGTACAGCGCATCCACCAGGGGCTGGTACTTTTCGGCGATAAAACTGCGGCGCACCTTGTTGGTCCGCGTCAACTCGCCGTCATCAGCATCCAGCTCTTTGTGCAGCACCAGAAAACGGCTGACCTGGCTGCCAGCCAGCAGGCTGTCCTGGCTCAGGTCGGCATTGACCTGTTCCACACACTCGCGGATAAGCTGGTAGACCTCGGGCTTTTGCGCCAGGTCGGCATACCCGGCATAGGGGAGGTTGCGCCGCTCGGCCCAGTTGCCAACCGCGCTGGCGTCAATATTGACCATCACACAGACCTGATCGCGCCCGTCGCCATAGGCTACAACGTCCTTGATATGCGGGAAGAACTTGAGCTTGTTCTCGACGTATTTCGGTGCAAACATGGCACCGTCATAGGCACCACCTTTGATCCGGCCGACGTCTTTCACCCGGTCGATAATTTTCAAGTGCCCGTGCGCATCCAGAAAACCCGCATCACTGGTGTGGTACCAGCCGTCTGCCGTCAATACCTCGGCCGTGGCTTCGGGGTTTTTGTAGTAGCCCTTGAGCAAACCGGGCGACTTGACCAGTATTTCGCCGTTGTCAGCCACCTTGATCTCAACCCCTGCGATCGGCACACCCACCGTGTCGGCGCGTGCCTGGTGGTCGGGCTGCAGACACACGAACACGGCCGTCTCGGTAGAGCCGTAGAGCTGTTTGAGGTTGATGCCGATCGAGCGGTAGAACGTGAACAGATCCGGCCCGATGGCTTCGCCCGCCGTGTAAGCGACGCGCACCCGGCTCATTCCCAGGTTGGCGCGCAATGGTCCGTAAACGCACCAGTTGCCAAGCAGGTAAACCAGCCGGTCGAGCAGCGAAACTGCTTGCCCATCTGTCACCGCAGTGCCAACCCTTTTTGCTACCGCCATAAAGAAGTGGAACATCTTGCGTTTGAGCCAACCGGCGTCTTCCATACGGATCATGACGCTGGTAAGCAGCGCCTCGAACACCCGCGGCGGCGCAAAATAGTAGGTCGGCCCGACTTCTTTCAGGTCAATCTGCACCGTGGCTGCAGACTCCGGGCAGTTCACCACGTACCCGCAGGCCAGCCACTGCGCGTAGCTGAAGATGTTCTGCCCGATCCAGGCCGGCGGCATGTAAGCCAGCACTTCTTCACTGTTACTCAGGTGGTCAAAGTCGGCACCCGCCTTGGCTCGGTTGAGCAGGCTGTGGTGGGTGTGCACCACACCCTTGGGGTTGCCGGTGGTGCCTGACGTAAAAAACATGGCGGCCACGTCGTCCGGGCGCAAGCTGTCCACCTCGGCCTGCACAAACCCCGCGTTTGCGGCAGCGAATGCCTTGCCGCTAACCAGCAGACCGTCCAGTGCGGCGAGCCCCGGCGCGTCGTATTTGCGAAGTCCACGCGGGTCGTCATAATAAATGTGTGCCAGTTGCGGGCAACGGTCGCGGATTTCCAGCAGTTTGTCGACCTGCTCCTGGTCTTCGGCAAACGCAAACCGAACCTCGGCGTTGTTGATCGGAAACACACATTCGACCGCTGCAGCGTCCTGGTACAGCGGAATCGGCACCGCACCCAGCGTCTGCGCTGCGAGCATGGTGGCATACAGGCGCGGACGGTTGGCACCCACTACCACCATGTGGTCGCCGCGGCGCAGGCCCGCCTGATGCAAGCCACACGCAATATGCCCCACCATGGTCGCCAGGTCGGCCCAGCTCAGACTCTGCCAGATGCCGTACTCTTTCTCGCGCATGGCTGCCGCTGCCGGTCGCTCGGCAGCGTGTTTGAGCAGCAGTGCTGGAAATGTGGTTTGCAAAATGTCGCCGTCCGTTCTTCCTGAAAACGCTTCCACGATCAAGGGCATGAGTCGCCCGGCCGTTCCGGAGGCCCATAGCACCGCAGCCCAGCAGGGCGAAGGTACACCAGTGAACCGCTGTCGTAGCCAAACTGCAGGTGATCGCAGCCTTGATCAGCGGCTAATGTAGAAAGTTATTTGACGCTGTGATGTCGGTTCGCCGACAATTCAGGGTTTGAGAGACTAGGGGTTTCCCTAGTCTCTGACCTGAAAGCCCAGACCTTGATCCATGTCAACTGATCTCTCGCTTCATCACCGTCGCCGGGCGCCAACTGCAGCCGAGCTGACCGCCATTCCGTGGCTGGCAGTGCTGGACAGTGCGCAACGCGACCTGGTCTCGCCGGAGATCAAGGTGGGTGACGCATTGCCGGGCGATTTTGTGTGCCGGGCCGGGCGCCCGGTTACGTACTGGTTTGGCGTGATCGATGGCCTGCTGAAGATGAGCAGCGACAACGAGGATGGGCAGACCATGACCTTCACCGGGGTGCCACCGGGCGGCTGGTTTGGCGAAGGCACGGCGTTGAAACGCGAGCCTTACCGCTACAACATACAGGCACTGCGCAAGAGCATCGTTGCGGGCCTTCCGGTAGACACCTTCCATTGGCTGCTGGACCACTCGATCGCGTTCAACCGCTTTGTGATGGACCAGCTCAACGAGCGTCTGGGGCAATTTATCGCGGCGCGCGAGATCGACCGGATGAACAACCCCGACGCCCGGGTAGCACGCAGCCTGGCCGCTTTGTTCAATCCGATTCTCTACCCGGGTGTCGGTGAAGTGCTGCGTATCACCCAGCAAGAGCTGGCGTACCTGGTGGGTCTGTCGCGCCAGCGCGTGAACGAAGCGCTCAGTGCGCTGCAAGTACAGGGTGCCATCCGCATCGAATACGGCGGGTTGCGTGTGCTCAGCCTGCAAGCGTTGCGCTCCAGCATATTCTTTCAACCACCAGCCGCCGCACAACCGGCAAACCGGCCGCTGCAGAATGTCTGACCCTGGATCCTCCGGCGGCATGCGTCGCGCACCCAGGCCTGTGGGTGCCACCGCCCGGGTCGGTGCCCCGGCAGCCCAGGGCGCAGCTACCAGCCGCCTGAACAAACGTATGGCCGAACTCGGGCTGGCCTCGCGCCGTGAGGCCGACGACTGGATCGGCCGCGGCTGGGTCAAGGTCAACGGGCAGGTCGCCACCATGGGCATGCAGGTCGCACCCGATGCGCGCATCGAGGTGACCAAACAAGCGCAGGGCCAGCAAGCGAACCAGGTCACCATATTGCTCAACAAACCGATGGGCATTGTGAGCGGCCAGGCCGAAGACGGACACCTGCCCGCCATTACGCTGGTGCAGCCGCAAAACCGCTGGGCCGAAGACAACGCGCGGTTCTTCTTTCACCCCAAACAATTGCAGAGCCTGGTGCCAGCCGGTCGGCTGGACATCGACTCAATTGGCCTGCTGGTCTTGACGCAGGACGGCCGGGTGGCGCGCCAACTCATCGGCGAAGGCGCGCAGATGGAGAAGGAATATCTGGTGCGGGTGACCACCG
>JANOCN010000713.1:0-1808 GCA_031412185.1 Betaproteobacteria bacterium
CAGGCTTTCGGACGCGACAAATTGTTTGATCAGCGCACGCACGGCGGTGCTTGACGCATTGCCACCGGTCTTGGTGCCCAGCGCGGAACCGAAGAAATATTTGAGCTCGAAGGTGCCAAACGGTGTGCTCATGTATTTGGCGGTGGTCACGCGTGAAATCGTCGACTCGTGCAGGCCCAGCTCGTCGGCGATTTCGCGCAGCACCAGCGGGCGCATGGCCAGCTCGCCGTGTGTGAAAAAGTTTTTCTGCCGCTCGACAATCGCACTGCTGACGCGCAGGATGGTGTCAAAGCGCTGCTGGATGTTCTTGATGAACCAGCGCGCCTCCTGCAGACGCTGCTGCAGTGCCTGCCCGCTCTGGCCCTTGTGCTGTTTCAACGCGTTGGCATAAATGTCATGCACCCGCAGGCGCGGCATGACCTCGCTGTTGAGCGACACCTTGAAGCCGCGCCCGGACTTGACCACCAGCACGTCGGGCACCACCAGGTTGCGCTCGACATTGACAAAACGCCGCCCCGGCTTGGGGTCAAGCCGGCCGATCAGGGCAATGGCGCCCTTGATCACCGCATCGGGGAAGCCGCAGAGCTGGACCAGGCGCTTGACGTCGCGCTTGGCCAGCAACTCCATCGGCTGTTGGCATATGGCGATGGCGGCGCGGGTTTCGTCGGTGTTTTTGCAGTCAAGCAATTGCAGGCCCAGGCACTCGGCCAGGTTGCGCGCCCCGACGCCGGCAGGCTCCATGTGGTGCAGCAACTTGAGCGCCACCGCAAACTCATGCTCCAGTGCTTCGAGCTGCTCCAGGTCGTCGCCCGCCAGTCCGGCGGCCAGCGCAGCCAGGCTGTCTTCGAGGTAACCGTCGTCGGTGAGCGATTCGATCAGAAAATGTAGCGCGGCCTTGCCCTCGGGCGACAGGCGCAGCGACAGGGCCTGCCGGTGCAGATGTGCCTGCAGCGACTCATCGCCGCGCGCCAGGTCCGTGGCATCGACATCGCTGTCGTCGCTGTTGTTTTTGCGTGGCGTGGCGTCGCCGCCCCACTCGTTGTCGTCGGGCGCGGTCTCGACGCTGCCGTCGCCTTCCCAGCTTTCCTCAAGCTTGGCTTCACTGCTGGGTTCAGCATCATTTTGGCCCGCAGCCGCCGTATCTTCTGCGCCGCCAGCTATTGATTCAGTAGCAGACTCAAACTCCCGGGTCTCCTGGCTGACCAGCGCATCGGTTTGAACCAGCCCAAACTCTTCACGCGGCGCGGCCTCGTCAGTCACCTCCAGAAAAGGATTTTCGTCAAGCATCTGCTCAACTTCCTGGCTCAGCTCCAGCGTCGAGAGCTGAAGCAGACGGATCGACTGCTGCAACTGCGGCGTGAGCGCCAGGTGCTGCGAGACGCGAAGCGAAAGCCCTTGCTTCATGCGGCTTCCCGGAGCGGCATACATTTTTTCAGCAGGGGCCGCAGAACCGGCTTCGCCGGGCTGCAGGCGCCGTCCCCCTGGGGGGAGAGGCGGCTACACGAAGTGAGTCCGCAACAGGGGGGAGCCATCACATCTTGAAGTGTTCACCGAGATACACCCGGCGCACATCAGCGTTGTTCACAATGTCCGAGGGGGTACCGGTGGCCAGCACATGGCCGTCGCTGATGATGCAGGCGTGGTCGCAAATACCCAGGGTTTCGCGCACGTTGTGGTCTGTGATCAGCACGCCAATGCCGCGCGACTTGAGGAAGCCGATGATGCGCTGGATCTCGATCACCGCAATCGGGTCAATGCCGGCAAAAGGCTCGTCGAGCAGGATGAAGCGGGGCTGTGTGGCCAGCGCG
>JANOCN010000714.1:0-2983 GCA_031412185.1 Betaproteobacteria bacterium
AGGTGACCCGAGTTCCCGCGCCGGGCTGGCTGACCACCAGCACATCACCACCATGCAGTTCTGCGATACGTTTGACGATTGCCAGGCCCAGCCCTTTGCCCCCCTCACCTGTGGCGGGAGCGACGTTGCTGCGGCTCTGGAAAAAGCGGTCAAACAGGTGCGGCAAGTCAGCAGCGGGAATGCCTGGCCCGGTATCACTGACGCTAACTTCCACCTTGTCGCCCACCATGGCCGCCTCCAGCGTAATCCGGTCGCCGGTACGGCAAAATTTAAGCGCGTTGTCTACCAGGTTGGCAATGGCACGCTCGAACAACTCTATGTCGAGCGCAGCAAACGGCGCTTTGGCCCGGGCTGCGTCTGGGTGCAGCGCCTGCAGCGTTACGCCCTGGCTGGCGGCACGCGCGCTGAAACGCAACGCAATGTCGTCCAGCAATTCGCCCGCGTCCAGCACTTCGGCGCGCAGTTTGAATTCTGGCTCATCCAGTTGCGCCAGGTCGCCCAGCGACTGCACCAGGCGGGCTGCATTGCGGGTATTGCGCAACGCCATGACCACCAGCTCCCGGTCGGCACCACGCGCCGTGTCGCCGACCCAGCGACCCTCCAGCGTTTCGAGGCATGCCGCAGTGGCGGTAAGTGGCGAGCGCAGGTCGTGCGAAAGGTTGCTTACCCCTTCCCTGCGAAAGTGGTCCAGGCGACGCAGCGTAGCCCACTGGCGGCGCACCGTGTCCAGCATCAGGCGGAAAGCCGCTGTGAGTTGGCCGAACTCATCCCGCGTAGGCGTTGGCAGCAGCGCTTCGGGCATACCGGGTGCGCCGTCTTCAAGACCGCGCTGGGACAAGGTGGCCACAGCACCGGTAAGCTGGCGCAGTGGCCGGGTGACAGTAGCAATGATCCATGCCGCAAGCAGGGTGGCCAGCAGAACCACCCCCACAATGGCGGCCAGCGCCGGCTTGGCAAAGGTGGAGCCAAGCACCTGCAAACGCCCCTCAGGCAGGACCGGTTTATGGCACACCATGTACAGGTAGCCGGCCACGGGCTCGTCGTTGCGAATCAATGCGCGGCGCAGCGGCCGGGCTGCAATGACGGCGCTGGCGTCCATGCGTTCCGGGTCGTCACCCATCACATACGGCATGCCTGCGCCCCGGATGGCTTCCTGTACCGGGCCCAATGCCACCTTGAAGCCGGGGGGCAACTTCGCGCTACCGGTAGACGACAACACGGTGCCCTGCGCGTCCAGCAGATAGAGCTGCGTGTCGGGTTCGAACAGCACCAGGTTACGCAGAAACTGGTTGAACTCATCCGGCTGGCGCGTGTGCATTTCGAACATGTTGTCGTACATGCCCACCACCCGGCCCAGAAACGCATCGGCGCGGTGGAAGGTGGTTTCGTGCTCGAAGCGATGAAACGCAAACAGCACTGTGGCAATCACGCCCAGCGCTGTCAGTGCCCCGGTGAAAAAGATCGTCAGTGCGATCTTTAGCCGTACCCTCACCAGGTAACCTCCGCCCTTCGGACTGCGGTGCTATGAGCCTTGGGACCGGCCGGGCGGCTCATTCGGAACACCTCCATGCTGCGCATTGCGGTGCCATGCGCCTTGGGAACGGCCCGGCGGCTCACTGCAACCCCTTCACTGCGGCGCTTCCCGCATTTTGTAGCCCGCGCCTCGCACGGTGAGAATCAACTCGGGGCGCATCGGGTCGGCTTCGAGTTTCGCGCGCAGGCGGTTGATGTGGGTGGTGACTGTGTGTTCGTAGCCGTCGTGGGTGTAGCCCCAGACGGCATCCAGCAACTGTGCACGCGAAAATACGTGGCCTGGGTGCTGCGCGAAATACAGCAGCAAATCGAATTCGAGCGCCGTGAAGTCGGGCGTGGCACCCCGATAGCGCACAACGCGTTTGATGGGCAGCAGTTCCAGCTCACCATTGCGGATCGTCCCCACGGTCGGCAGGCCGGTCTGGGCAGCGCGCAGCATATCGGCACGGCGCAGCAGCGCCTTGACGCGTGCCAGCAGCTCTGCCAGTGAAAAGGGTTTGGTCAGGTAATCGTCGGCACCCAGCTCCAGCCCCAGCACCCGGTCAAGCTCAGTTGACTTGGCGGTGAGCATCAGTATCGGCATGCTGCGCCCGCGTGCGCGCAGCGCCTTGCAGACCTCCAGCCCATCCAGCCCCGGCATCATCAGGTCAAGAATCAGCAAATCACTGGACTGTTCAGCCTGGCTTGCCAACGCCGCTACGCCATCGGCAACCGCCGTGACCGCGTAGTTGGCGTTGCGCAGGTTCATGACCAACAAGTCGCGGATATCGGCCTGGTCTTCGGCTACGAGGATGGTCGGGGGCATGGACAGATTGTCGGCGGGTGGTGGGTGTTTCTTACCCAAGAACCTATGTAGATGTTATCTGGCTGTGACATTTCGCGACGCTGGCGCGAGGTGCGCCGGGCAAAGTCTGTTTTATCGACCAACCCTCAAGGACGCCCTATGAACACCACAACCCTCGCCGCATTCGGCCCCACCTTTCCCTGTACTGCGCCCGTAACTGTACCCTGGCGTGACATGGTGTCGCATCGCGGCGATCTGGTGCGTTTTGCGCGGCGCAAGCTGCACGATCCGATGCTGGCCGAAGACGTGGTGCACGACGTATTCGAGGCCGTTTTGTCGGGCCGTGCCGCCTTTGCCGGCCGCTGCGCCCTGCGCTCCTGGCTCACGGCCATCCTGAAACACAAGATTGTCGATTTGGTGCGTCAGCGCGCCAACACCGACAGCCTGGATATCGACGCCGACGACGAAGGTGCGCTAGCCATTCCCTGCCCGAATTCGCGCTGTTCGGCCACCTCGTCGGGGCGCGAATTCGGGCAGGGAATGGCCAGCGCACCTTCGTCGTCGACGTCGATATCCAGGCTGTCGGTGTTGACGCGCTGACGCACCAAATCGACAATCTTGTGCTTCAGAATGGCCGTGAGCCAGGAACGCAAGGCGCAGCGGCCG
>JANOCN010000715.1:0-5771 GCA_031412185.1 Betaproteobacteria bacterium
CGAGCGCGCGCCCGGACGCCAGCGACCTGGGCGCCTGGTGGGACACCATCGAAGGCTGGCGCAAGAAGGACTGCTTGAAGTACGACCGTGGCAACAAGGACGTGATCAAGCCGCAGTACGTGGTCGAAACCCTCTGGAACATGACCAAGGATGCCGACACCTACGTGACGTCCGATGTGGGCCAGCACCAAATGTGGGCCGCGCAGTACTACCGCTTCGACGAGCCGCGTCGCTGGATCAACTCGGGCGGCCTGGGCACGATGGGCGTTGGCATTCCCTATGCCATGGGCATCAAGCTGGCCAAGCCCGACAGCGAGGTCTATTGCGTCACCGGCGAAGGCTCGGTCCAGATGTGCATCCAGGAGTTGTCCACCTGCCTGCAGTACAACACCCCGATCAAGATCGTGTCGCTGAACAATCGTTATCTCGGCATGGTGCGCCAATGGCAGGAGATCGACTACGAGGGGCGGTACAGCCACAGTTACATGGACGCGCTGCCCAATTTCGTCAAACTGGCCGAGGCTTTCGGGCATGTGGGTTTGCTGGTCGAGAAACCACAGGATGTGGAGCCGGCGTTGCGCGAAGCACGTAAATTGAAGGACCGCACCGTTTTTCTCGATATACGCACCGACCCGACCGAAAACGTATTCCCGATGGTCAAGGCCGGCATGGGCATCACGGAGATGCTGCTCGGATCGGAGGACTTGTAGCGTACCGCGCAGCGGGTAAGGCATTCTGGCGTCGCGTTGTCGGCGTTTGCGGTGACAGCACCAAGCTCGCCGCCGCGCCATCGTGCCAGGCGCGACCAGTCCAGTTCTATCACCTATTGATGAGTCTATTGTTTGCCAAGCCTGGTTGTTACCGCAACCAGGGGAGGGCAGCGAAAAGAGTAATCCAGTCATGAAACATATCATTGCCGTTCTGCTCGAAAACGAACCCGGGGCGCTGTCGCGCGTGGTGGGCCTTTTCTCTGCGCGGGGTTACAACATCGAGTCCCTCACCGTGGCACCCACGGAAGACCCAAGCCTGTCGCGCATGACGATCCAGACCACCGGGTCCGATGATGTCATCGAACAGATCACCAAACATCTGAATCGCCTGATCGAGGTCGTCAAGGTGGTGGACCTGACCGAGGGAGCCTACACGGAGCGCGAGTTGATGATGGTCAAGGTGCGCGCGGTGGGTAAGGAGCGCGAAGAAATGAAACGCATGGCGGACATTTTCCGGGGGCGGATCATTGACGTCACCGAAAAAAGTTACACCATAGAGCTGACGGGCGTGCAGTCCAAGAACGATGCATTCCTGGAAGCGATTGAACGCAGTGCGATTCTCGAGACGGTGCGGACCGGCTCCAGTGGCATTGGCCGGGGTGAGCGGATTTTGCGGGTTTAGCGTGGCGGCAAAAGTTTCGGTCGCTCCGCTTCCACGATACTTTGCCCGGTTTTAGGGGCAAATAGGCATGGGCCGGCCCGGCGCTTTTTTGAGACATGAATACAACGAAAGGAAAGTCATGAAAGTTTATTACGACAAAGACTGTGATTTGAGCCTGATCAAGGGCAAGACTGTCGCCATCGTCGGCTACGGCAGCCAGGGCCATGCCCATGCGCAAAATCTGAACGACAGTGGCGTCAAGGTCGTAGTTGGTCTGCGTAAAGGCGGTGCTTCCTGGCCCAAGGTTGAGAAGGCTGGCTTGAAGGTCGCGGAAGTCGCCGATGCGGTCAAGGCCGCTGACGTGGTCATGGTCTTGCTGCCCGACGAGCAGATCGGCACGGTGTACACGAGCGACATTGAGCCCAACATCAAGGCCGGTGCTTCGCTGGTGTTTGCGCACGGGTTCAACGTGCATTACGGGCTTGTCACACCACGCGCCGACCTGGACGTCTGGATGGTAGCCCCCAAAGCACCCGGCCATACCGTGCGGGGAACCTATACGCAAGGCGGGGGCGTGCCGCACCTGATCGCGATTGCCCAGGACAAGTCAGGCCGCACACGCGACCTGGCGCTGAGTTATGCCATGGCCAACGGTGGCGGCAAGGCCGGCATCATCGAAACCAATTTCCGTGAAGAGACCGAAACCGATCTTTTCGGCGAACAGGCGGTTTTGTGCGGCGGTACGGTTGAACTCATCAAGGCCGGGTTTGAAACCCTGGTTGAAGCCGGATACGCGCCCGAGATGGCATATTTCGAATGCTTGCACGAACTCAAGCTGATCGTGGACATGATTTATGAAGGCGGTATCGCCAACATGAACTATTCGATCTCCAACAACGCGGAATACGGCGAATACATCACCGGGCCCAAAATCATCACCTCGGCCACCAAGGACGCCATGCGCCAGTGCCTGAAGGACATCCAGACCGGCGAATACGCCAAGAGCTTCATCATCGAGAACAAGGCCGGGGCGCCGACGCTGCTGAGCCGTCGGCGGCTGATGGCGGAGCACCAGATCGAGAAAGTGGGTGAGACGCTGCGCGCGATGATGCCGTGGATAAAGAAGAACAAACTTGTCGATCAGTCCCGAAACTGACGTTCGCCCACCCGCCCGGACAAGCGCTCTACCGCACAGACCGATGCCAGAAAGCCACGATTCGGAACTTGAGGAGGTAGAGACTATTGTGGTGCGCAGGCGCCGCAAGGGTATCTATATCCTGCCCAATCTGGTTACGCTGGCGGCATTGTTTGGAGGCTTCTATTCCATAGTGATGGCCATGAACGGGCGTTTTGACATGGCGGCTATCGGCGTCTTCTGCGCCATGGTGCTGGACAGCCTGGATGGTCGTGTGGCGCGCATGACCAACACCCAGAGTGCGTTTGGCGAGCAGATGGACTCGCTGTCCGACATGGTGTCTTTTGGGGCCGCACCAGCGCTTATCTCGTACGAGTGGGCGTTGCGCGGCCTGGGGCGCTGGGGCTGGATTGCTGCTTTCGTTTACTGCGCCTGTGCAGCATTGCGGCTGGCCCGGTTCAACGTCAACACTGCGGTTGTGGACAAGCGTTATTTTCAGGGCCTGCCATCACCGGCTGCGGCAGCACTGGTGGCCGGTTTCATCTACCTCATGAACGAGCTGGGGGTGAAGGGGCCAAGTGTTGCTTGGGTCATGTTCGGTCTGGCGCTATACACCGGCCTCACGATGGTGACCAATGTGCCGTTTTACAGCTTCAAGGACATAGGCATGAAGAAGAGTGTGCCGTTTGTCGTGATTGTGCTGGTGGCCCTGGGTATCGGAGCCATCAGCATCGACCCGGCTTCCACCATGTTTGCCGGATTTGCGCTGTATGGCATCAGTGGTTACGTGATCTACATCTGGCGCAGGGCCAAAGGTTTGCAGACCAGCGTCATCAGCACTTCCACTGACGAGCCAGACGAGCGCGGGCTGCATTGAGACCTGCGCAGCCCCGTTTTGGTTCACGTGGTGGCGCCGCTGCATTCTGGTTCCCCGGTTCCTGTGTTACATTGAGCTCATGAAACAACTCGCACTAGTGCTACTACTGCAACGCCAATACGGGCGAAGACGGTAGCTTGCGCTAATCGATCAAACGGCTCGTATGCACCAGCAACGAGCCGTTTTGTTTTGGGTTGCTGGTTTCGATGAATCAAGGAACCATGATGTTGAAGCAACCCAGCACCAAGTACCGGGCTTTTGCCCCGGTCCATCTTGCCGACCGCACCTGGCCTGATGCAACGTTGACACGCGCGCCCCTGTGGTGCAGTGTGGACCTTCGCGACGGTAATCAGGCGCTGATCGAGCCTATGGACAGCGAGCGCAAATTGCGTCTGTTCCAGACATTGTTGAAGATCGGATTTAGC
Source organism: Betaproteobacteria bacterium (assembly GCA_031412185.1). Classification (GTDB taxonomy): domain Bacteria; phylum Pseudomonadota; class Gammaproteobacteria; order Burkholderiales; family Burkholderiaceae_C; genus CAISIP01. Next base: position 3,809 of record JANOCN010000715.1, read on the forward strand.
GACATCGAGGTGGGCTTTCCGTCGGCCTCCCAGACCGAGTTCGACTTCGTGCGCAAGCTGGTCACGGAGGATCTGGTTCCGGACAACGTGACGATCCAGGTGCTGACCCAGGCGCGTGCGCCGCTCATCGAGCGCACGTTCGAGGCGCTGCGCGGTGCCAGGCGCGCAACGGTGCACCTGTACAACGCTACCTCCCCCGTCATGCGGCGGGTGGCACTGGGGTTGGACGAGGATGAGATTGTGGCGCTTGCGGTGGAGAACGCGAGACTGATCAGCAGCCTTGCGACCGGGCAGCCCGCAACCGCATGGACCTTCGAGTATTCCCCGGAGCATTTTTCAGGGACTGAACTGGCTTTTGCAAAACGGGTTGTTGATGCGGTCACCAACGAGTGGCAGCCCACAGCTGCAAAAAAATGTATCGTCAACCTGCCTTCGACCGTGGAGTACTCCACGCCGAATATCTTTGCCGACATGATCGAGTGGATGCACCGGAATCTGGCGCGACGCGACGCCATCGTGCTCTCGGTCCACCCGCACAACGACCGGGGCACCGGCACTGCAGCCGGGGAGTTCGCTCTCATGGCGGGTGCGGACCGTATCGAGGGTTGCCTGTTTGGCAACGGCGAACGCACTGGTAACGTCGATCTGGTCAACATCGCACTGAATCTCTACACCCAGGGAGTGTCGCCCGGCCTCGACTTTTCGGACATCGACGAGATCCGCCGGACCGTCGAGTATTGCAACCAGCTTCCAGTGCACCCGCGCCATCCGTATGTAGGCGACCTGGTCTACACCTCGTTCTCGGGCTCGCACCAGGACGCCATCAAGAAGGCGCTGGCCGCGCGGGGTCTGCGGTCGGCAGAGCAGCCTTACTGGGATATTCCCTACCTGCCGATTGACCCGCAAGACCTAGGACGCAGCTACGAGGCCGTGATCCGAGTCAACAGCCAGTCCGGCAAAGGGGGAATTTCATACTTGCTGGAAACCCACTACGGGGTCGAGCTGCCCCGGCGCCTGCAGATCGAGTTCAGCCAGGCGGTGCAACGCGTGATGGATGACAGCGGCAAAGAGTTGACCGCAAAAGACATCTGGAAACTGTTCGAGCGCGAGTACGTCCTGGATGCGACGGCCGTTCCGACGCACCAGGCCACGGAAGACAAACATGCCAGTGCCCATGAACGGGTCAGCATGATCGCCACCATGGAGCTTGGCGGCGAAACATTTGCCATCCAGGGGCAAGGCAGTGGCCCGATCGAGGCCTTCGTGAACGGTGTCAGCCGCGCTACCGGGCACGTGGTGCGGGTGCTGGATTACCATGAACACGCGCTGGGTGCTGGTGCCGACGCGCGGGCCATCGCTTACCTGGAACTGCGCATCGACGAGCAGCAGACCCTGTTTGGTGTCGGGCTGGACGCCAGTTTTGTGCTGGCGTCTCTCAAGGCCATTGTTTGTGCGTTGGCTCGTGCCAGAATCAGGCGCAGAAAATCGCCTGATGCAAGCCCGGCATTGCACACCAGTCACACCAATACCCACGACGGCGCGGCCCGCCTTGGCGTCGCGTAGTTATGTCACCCCAGCGAAGAGGAGCCTCCCATGACCGAAAAACTGATCATTTTTGATACCACCCTGCGCGACGGCGAACAGTCGCCTGGCGCGTCCATGACCAAGGATGAAAAGCTGCGCATCGCGCGGCAGCTCGAACGGCTGCGGGTCGACGTGATCGCGGCTGGCTATGCTGCCAGCTCGAACGGCGAGTGTGATGCCGAGTCAGCAATTGCCCACGCCATCAAGGACTCGACCGTGTGCTCGCTGGCGCGTGCCAAGGACAAGGATATTGCGCGCGACGCAGCGGCTCTGCAAGGTGCCAACAGCGCACGCATTCACACGTTCATTGCAACTTCTGCACTGCAAATGGAGAAAAATCTGGGCATGACGCCAGACCAGGTGTTCGAGCAGGCTAAGC
>JANOCN010000716.1:0-2720 GCA_031412185.1 Betaproteobacteria bacterium
ACCAGGGTGTGCGAGAACCAGGAATGCAGGCGCAGCTTGATGCCGGCTTCCTGCACCATGTCGAGCGAGACGCGTTTCCAGCCATCCGGGTCGAACGCCGCCGCAAAACAGATCGGGTGCGGCGTGTCGTGGGTATGGAAATCGAAGGTGCCGTAGCGGTACCAGCGCTTGTGCGCGGCCGGGTCGTAGCCCCATTCGTTGCTGCGCGGGTACACCGCCAGCTCCAGCGCGGCCATGCGCTCAATCATGGTCTGGCAATAACCGCGCACCGAGATCTCGTTCAGGTGGTTGTCCCACATGTCGTCGAGCACCAGTACCATGCCCCCCGAGGCCAGGCCGCCGAGGTGGTTGTAACGTTCCAGCAGGGTGACCTTGGCACCGTTGCGCGCAGCTGCCAGCGCGGCCGACAGGCCGGCCGGCCCGCCACCCACCACCACCACATCGGAGCGTGCGGCCACGGGTACGTCGCGCCCCGGTTGTCTGATCTTGTCCATTGTGTTGCCCATGGGTTGCCTCACGAAATAGGGGGTCAGTGATTTTGCTGCGGTTGCCACCGCACCACCGCGCGCTCGAGCAGCGCGATAACCAGGAAGAAGGCACCAGACAGGCAGGCGCTCATCACAATGGCCGAATACAGCAGTGCGGAGTCGAAGTTGTAGGTGGCCTGGATGATCAAGGCCCCAATGCCGCGAGTGGCACCAATCCACTCGCCCACGACCGCACCGATGACCGACAGCGACGCCGAGATACGTAACGCCGAGAACAGGTAAGGCAGCGAGCTGAACAGGCGCAGCTTGAAGAACACCTCGGTCTTGCTGGCCGACAGCACCCGCATCAGCTCCATTGCCTGTGGGTTGGCGGCGTCCAGCCCGCGCACCATGTTGACCAGGGTCGGGAAGAAACACACCAGCGCGGCAATCGCAATCTTGGGCTCCATACCGTTGCCCATCATGAGCACCAGCACCGGTGCTTTGGCAACGATGGGAATGGCATTGAGCATCAGGCAGACCGGAAAGAAGATGTCGTTCAAGGTCTTGTTGTGGACAAAAACTGTCGCAAGCACCACCGCCACCAGCGTTCCCAGCAAGAACCCGCCGGCCGCTTCGAGTGCGGTAGGGATCAGGTTGTCCAGCAGTACGGCGCGTTTGGCTATCAGGGTGTCCAGCACCAGAAACGGTGAGGGCGCAATAAACGGTTTGACGTTGAAGCCGGTGACTATCGCCCACCAGCCAAACAGCAGGATGAAGACACCCAGCGCCGGCATGATGCGGGTGCGCCAGAGTCTGCGTTGCATCAGTGCGCGGTGGGCCAGCAGCCCGGCGTCGGCATCGGCATCGGCTTCTGGAACGGAGATCGGCGTCGTGAGGGTGGAGGTGTTCATCGTCTACCTTTGCGCTCAGCAGATTTCCAGTACCCGCCGCAGATACGCGGTGAGCTGTACGAACTCGGGTGTCTCGCGAATGGCCAATGTGCGGCTGGCAGGCAGCGTGACGGGCACAATTTCCTGCACCCGCCCGGGATTGGCCGCCAGCATCAATACCCGCTGGCCCAGGAACGCGGCTTCGTAAATGCTGTGGGTGACGAACAGCACCGTCATGCCCAGTTCGCGCCAGACGCGCAGCAGCTCTTCGTTCAGCCGGTCGCGGGTAATCTCGTCGAGTGCACCAAACGGCTCGTCCATCAGCAGGATGCGCGGGTCGCTGACCAGCGCGCGGGCAATCGACACCCGCTGGCGCATACCACCCGAGAGTTCGTGGGGGTAGGCGTTTTCGATGCCCTTGAGGCCCACCAGTTCGAGCAGCTCGCGCGGTGTGGCGCGTGCGGCCTTTGACGCTTGCGCCTTGCCCCGCGCCACCTCCAGCGGCAGCTCGACGTTCTGCAGGGCGGTGCGCCAGGGCAGCAGCGCGGCGTCCTGGAACACAAAACCGATATCGCGCCGCAGCCGTGCCGCCTGGGGGGTGACACCCAGTATTTTCAGCGCCCCCTGGCTGGGCGCAATCAGGTCTGCCACCACGCGCAAAAAGGTGGACTTGCCGCAACCGGACGGACCCAGCAGGCTCAGGAACTCGCCGATCTGGATGTCCAGGCTCACGTCCTTCAGCGCCGTCACACTGCGCTTTTCGGTGAAAAAGCGGACCGATATGTTCTTGCAACTGACTGCCAGGCCGCCCGGCAATTCAGTGGCTGGCCGGCGTTCGGCCGTAGCGATCCGTTGCGCTGGCGGCGCAAATGTGGTCGAAGCTGACATGGTGGTTGCGGGTAAGGCGCAAGTGCTGCGGCTACATGTTTTTCAGGCGGTAGTCGCGTGTGGCGGTCAGGATGTCCATGGTCATGACTTCCTCCACCTTGGGAACCCGTTTGGTGAACTGGCCCAGATCGGCATATTGCTGGATCTGGTCCTGCCACACTGCACGGTCCATCGTGCCCCAACCGTTGGCCTGCGTCTGCGCGTTGTAGGCGTAACTCATCAGCGAGTCGATGGCACCGCGTTCGTCGGGGCCGTTCAGGTTGGGGTATTCCTTGAGCAGCAGGTCGGTGGCGGCGTCGCGGTTCTTGTTGGCGTAGGCCCAGCCGCGCGCGGTGGCCCGCATGAAACGCTGCAATACTTCCGGTCTCTTCTGGATCATGTCGTTGGTGGCGTAGTAAGGCAGCGCATACAGCCGCACACCGGCATCCCACAGCCGCAGGTCGACGCGGTCCGCGCCCAGTGGTTTGAGTGC
>JANOCN010000717.1:0-10397 GCA_031412185.1 Betaproteobacteria bacterium
GCGGCGTTGCAGGCTTCGTCGAAGCGTTTCCACAGGGCGTGGTTGGGCGCGCCACCCTGATCGGTCTGTTTCCATTGCTCGCGCAGGCCGCGCAAGGTTTCCTGCATCTTGCGCCCACCCATGGCCTGCCCGGCCGGGCGCGTCAGCAAACCTTCTGCCTGCAGCACCAGGCCCTCACGCAGCTGGTCGGCGCGCCAGCGCTGCCAGCCTTCCAGTTCACCGGCGGCAGCCAGAGCGGCATGGGCCTTGTTCTCCAGGCTGTCGTCGATGATCTTGCCGGACTCTTTGAGCAGGTTGCGCAGTGCTGCAGCAGCCCCGGCACTGGCTTTCCCGTGTCCTTCGGCGATCTCCCCTTCCAGCTTGCGCAGTGCGTGCTGTACGTTTTCGGTGGCGTGCTGGCGCACGGCCGGGTCAATGCGCGGCTTTTGCGCCTTGGGTGCAGGTTCGGCCGACACACCGCGCGCCACCCGCAACTCGTCGGCCCACACCGGAACCGGTGGTAATGGTGCCGCCGGGTCGCCTGCTGCGGCGATAGCCTGGGCCAGCGCGCTCTGGAAAGCGTCCCACACCACCAATAGCTGGCCGCGCGATGCATCCAGCAGAGGCGGAAACTTCAGGTCCACGCTCGGCCAGTTGGCGTCTGCCAGCAAACCAGCGGCCTGGTCCTGCCAATGGGCTACGTCGCCGCGCAGACCCTCCCATACCGCCTGGGCTGCCGCCCAGGGCTTGGTGGACAACACTTCTATGCGTTGCGCCAGCAGGACCGCCGCCTCGCGCTGCACCTGCACCCGGTGTTGCAGGTCCTCGATCACGCGCACACGTTCGGCAAGGGCGCTCTTGTGGGTCAGCAATGGCTCTTTGCTCAGCGGCGCTCCCGCCTTGGCGGCGTCACGCTGCCATGCCAGAGCGTCGGCAATATTGAGTTTCGCAACCGACAGCAGCGTTTGTGCCTTGGCAGCCCACTCGGCGGCCACCAGTTCCTGGCCTTTGGCACGGCGGATTTCATCCAGCCGCTCCCGCACCGGCCGAGCTGCACCCTTGTCGCGCGCGCCGAGTTCGCGAAACACGTCCTGCAGTTGCTCCTGGTCGGGATTCTGGGCGAGCCAGGCGCGCACGCGTGTCGCCCGCTCCCCAGAAGTAGGTGCCAGGAAAGCGCCTCCCGTCAGTTCATCAAGCTTTCGAATGTCGTTGTTCTTGGGGGATGCAGTCATCGTCGCCATGCTAGTGGGCCGGTTAGGGGGTTTTCGGAAACCGGCTATTTTCGTCGGTATTGAGAGGTGCCCGGTATGTATTTGCGCCGCACTTGCAGACCAGCAATCCATGCGGCCGCAGGTGGTCTGTGAGTTGGGGACACCGACATATGCTAGTTGCTGGCAAGGCTGAGCTCGGCGCGGGGCGACCATTTCGGGTCGGCGGAGGCTGCTTTGGTCGCCCCCAGAAAGAGCCGCTCGACCGGCAATTTCTGCGAACTCAGGTAGTCTTTGACCGCAACCCCCCGTTGCAGCGCCAACTCACCCATTGCGTCATCTGTCGCGGCAATGTTTGCCAGCAGCAGCGCTTCCATCTCGGGTGCTGGCAAATCCGTGGCAAACCCGGCCAGATTGCGCGGCTTGGTTATGTCGGCCCGCTTGTAGACCTCTTTCAGCAACGCAGGTCTTTCCAGCTCGCTGACCGTTAGCGGGGCCGAAGCCTCCGGGGTGGCTGCGGCAGACCCGCTGTTCACCAGCGCGCGCCGCTTCTCCGCCAGCATCAGGAGGATCAGGCGCTCGCGCTTGTAACCGTCGCGCTCCACCTCCAGGCTGGAGGTACCGACCACCGTCATCTTGAGCGCGGGGCGTTCGGCGAGTGCCTGTGCCACTTTGTCCAGCCCCGATTTTGCGTCGGGCGACAAGGCGGCTGACCCCGGTGCAAAGACCACGACGCTGAGCTCATCCCCCCCGCCGCCAAAAGCACTGGCCAGCAGGCTGAAGGGCGCTGTAATGGCTTTCACGATCAGATTGACAATTAGCTTGAAGATGATCGGGCCCAGGCTGAACTGGGGGTCGTTCAGCGAGCCACTGACGGGCAGATTGATATCAATCACTCCGTTACGGTCAGCCAGCAGCGCTACCGCGAGCTTCACCGGCAAGCTGTTGGGTGCACCCTCCACCTTTTCACCAAAAACCAGTTGGTTCAGCACTACTTTGTTGCTGGCTGTAAGCTGGCCATCCGGCAGTACCAGGTAGGCCACATCCACGCTGAGTTTGCCGCGTTCGATGCCATGCCCCGCGTATTTGATCGAATAGGGAGACAGCGGTGGCAACTCCAGGTCGCGCACCAAGCCCTTGATGTCGAGCGCAAGAGGCTTGGCCAGCGGGTTGAGCTTGCCGAGTATTTCGAGCGACGCCGTGCCCTCTGCGCGGCCACGCAGCTCCAGGTCGGCCAGCTGAGGCTGCCCCTGCGGCGCAACCGAAGAAAAAGCGCTCAGTTTTCCCGTCAGATCACTCAGGTTGGCCGAGTAGTTGGGCCTCACAAACCGGTCCGAGAAAAACACTTTGCCGTTGATAAGGTTGACTGGCCCGATGTTGATCACCGGCGCGCTGGCCGCCGCCATGGCCGGGCTGGTGGCTTCCGGCGGCGCGCCTGACTTGACCAAATTCTGCAGATTGATGCGACCGTTTTCATAGACGATCACACGCGCAAAAAAGTCGCTGAGAGCGGTTTCTTTGATCGCTACCGTGGTCGCGCTGCCGGGTGCCAACGCAATCTCCAGGCCACGCAGGCTCAACGTCTTCCAGTTCAGCAACTCCTGTGCAATCTGCAAACCTGCGTCGTTGGCCGCCAGGCTGCTGGCGCGGAAATCCTCCACCACCGCGTCGCCGCTGATCTTGACCGAAGGGCCATTGGACAGTTCGGCATAACGCACATCACCTTTGAAACCGGCATCCGCGCGCAGTAGCTCGATGTTCAGCCCTCCGCCGAAATATGGCTCGAACAGGTGCACCGGTATACGCGTCGCAGCGATCACACCCTGGGCTACCAGCGGCTGCACCTGCAGCGAACCGCGGTAGTCGAGCTGGCCCGGCTCGCTACCGGGTGCCAGCAGGCGTGCCGACAACTGCAAAGGTGACAGCTGGTTGGCATCTGCGCGGGCATTTTTCATCAACACTTTAAGACCGGCCAACTGGAATTGCACCGGAGTGGCCACCGATTGGTCGTCGAAATTCAGGTTGCCACCGTCCAGCGCCAGATCAGCGACCACCACCCGCCACGCAGCTGCCGGTTCGATCGGGATGGCTCTTTGCGCCGCCTTTTTGGTAGCTCCAGGCCCGGCCAATGGCTTGGGCGCGGCCACTGGGTCCCTGCGCGCGGCGGCAGGACGCGGCGGTTTCAGCCACCCCTCGTACATCCACCGTTTATCGGCCGTCCTTGACACGGCCAGGCGCGGCTGCTCGATTGCCAACTTGCCAACCAAAACACTGCGCTGGGCCAGGTCAATCTGCGTTTGCGACAGGCTGATTTTCTTGATGGCCGCAAAATCTTTTTTGCCGGCAGCAGACGAGCCACCCAACGCCAGATCGGACAGGGTTAACGAATCAACCAACACCTTCAGATCAGGTGCGTTCCAGTTCAGCGTGAGCTCTGAATTCAGACTGCCACGCAATGACGGCTCAAGGTACTCGGCCAGGTAAGGTGCCGCCAGTGCCAGGGGAACAGCGTCGAGCACCAGCTTGGCGCTGGCCCGCTCGTCGGTTGCGGAGCCACTCACGCGCAACTGGGCCGCGGCTGCTGTGGTTTTGCCGCCCAGTGTGGCCGAGCCCTGAAATGCCGCAGGTTGGCTAACTGGCCAACCGATGGCGCTGACCTCCATGGCCAGGTCGCGCAGCAACAGATCCGCCTGCGGCACCACCGCAGCATCGGTCCAGCTTGCTGTGCCGTTCTTGAGCACAAACCGCGTCACCTCAACTTGCCAGCCGCCAGGCGCAGCAGATGCAGTTCCGGCGGTCGGCGCAGATGCAGAGGCAGAAGCGGCGGTGGCGACCGCAACTGCCGTGCCTGGCGCTGCCTGGGGCGCAGAAGCCAGGTCGAAATTGATGCGACCGGAGGCATCACGCCGTCCCACCAGATGGGGGCCATCCAGTTCGACCAAGGCCAACTTCACCGACTGCTCCAACGGTCGCAGGTCGTCGAGCGTGAGCTTCAAGCGCTCAAAGGCCAGCAAATCCTGCAATGCACTATCGGCCACCTTGACCCCGGCCAAGGCGAGCGTGCCGCTCAGGCGTACCACCGGTTTGCCAAGCTGCTCCAAAGCCAGCTTGATGTCGGCCTCGAGCACCGCCTGCTGCAGACGTACTGGCACAGTGTTGGGGATGTAGGCCAGGTAGGGGGCAAGATCCATGGCACGGAGCCGGAACGACGCGTCCGTCTTCTGGCTTGGGGCGAACGGTGTAGCCTGGGTTTCCGAGTCAAACCGGCTGCCATTCAAATTGAAAGCCAGCTTGGGCTCGACTTTTATCGTCTGTCGGGACGCGATATTGCTGAGGAACGGCACACTCAACCGGACGTCGCGCAGAACATGTTTCTTGTTGACCGAGCGGTCGTCGAAGTCCACCGCGCCAGCCAAAAGCGACAGATTGAAGAGTGCAAACCGCAGCGGCTCATCGCTGGTCTTCGAGTCTGGGGTCGGGCGGGCCAGGCGCGCCAGAATATCGTCAATGTCGTACTTGCCTGCACCCAGGTGGGTCAGCTTGAGCTGCGGCCCCTCTACGACCAGCGTCTGGACCACCGGTGCCAGGCGTAGCAGCGATTCGGTTTCGGCATTCAGGTACACCCGCTTTATCTGAAACTGGGGCGCTCCGCCGTCCTGCGTGGCAACGGCCAGATCGTTCAGCGTCAGCTCCAGCGTCCAGGGCTTGAAGTCAATTTGGCCGACGCTTACTTTGCGTCCAAGTTGCTCACTGGCGATTTTTTGCAGCTGACTCTTCAGCAACGACGGCACCGCCAGCCAGGCCAGTGCCCATAACAACAATACGGCACCGACGACCCAGCCCACGCGTTGTAGCCATTTTTGTGTTGTCGCCCTGGATGTTGTGGCTGCCCTGGTCGGAGATTGCATGCCGGGAGTTTTCAACGCGGCGCGTGAAACGTCAATGGCAGCGACTGCAAAAAACCAACGGACGGGATGGCCGGCATCGATGCCCGAAAACAAGAAAGCCCGGCGAGTCGGCGAAACGCCTACCCGTCGGGCTCGACGGCTGACGCGAGGTCCATGCCGTCTGTGCTCGCAAAGCGGGAGATTGACGTCCCACCCTGCTATGGTGGCAAGAGATTGCCTCCACGGTTCGTCGGGGCCGCTTTATCAACACCACCCGAAGGCGGGGACTGGCTACTGCCGACTTGCTGCCTGATTGCTCAGACAACTACAGTCTAGGCCTCGAAACAGCGAAACACAAGCAAATTTTTCGCTTGGAAACAAATAGCTTCGCCGCAGGGTAGCCAGGCCCGAACGGCTACTGAATGTGCCACAGACCGGGCTCGGAACAGCCGGAAAATAGTCCACAGCATCGCATATAAAACTTAGTTTATATGCTTGACTAGTTATAAACATCGAAACTAGAATGCGCCCAACTCTGATCTTCAGGGTTAACCCGTATCGCCGCCGCATCCGGCAATGTTTACAGCCTGCACACCCGGCAAGACCGGGGCAGAATGTAGATTGCGTACCTACTCAAACGAGGTGCCCCCTCCAGCCGCTACCCCAAGGGTACGCACGACGGGGCCGCACCCCCAGCAGGAGAACTTATGACGGCGTCAAAAACAATGGTCAACGGACTACGAACGTTTGCCTCGGACATCGCCCAGGGATTGTTTGCAGTGACCCACAACGGTTTTGCCATGCTTGGCCTGGCTGTGGTGTTTGTCATCGTTACCTTGAGCGTGCGCCCCGAACTGCGCGACCTGGGAGAAACCGAGCTACGGGGCTGGCTGCAATCACGGCAGATTTCCCTGGTTGGCGAAGAAGAACCGGTGGAGGTGGAGACCGCAGCAGTGGATCGTGCCACCGCTGCCGACCCCAAGGAGTTACCCAAACAGCAGGCCAGCGTGGCGTTCTGGCTCAGCAAGAAGTACCGCGTTGCGCCCGAACCGCTGAGCGCTTTGGTGGCCGAGGCCTACGACATCGGTCGCCGCACCAAACTTGACCCAACGCTGATTCTGGCCATCATGGCCGTGGAATCGGGCTTCAACCCCTTCGCCCAGAGCGCCATGGGGGCGCAGGGTCTGATGCAGGTGATGACCAAGATTCACCGCGACAAGTACGAGACGTTCGGTGGCCATCTGGCGGCATTCGACCCGGTCACCAATCTTCGGGTGGGCGTGAAGGTGCTGCAGGAATGCATCAGCCGCGCCGGCTCCCTGGAGGGTGGCTTGCGGTTCTACGTGGGTGCTGCCAATCTTGAGGGTGACAGCGGTTATGCCGGCAAGGTACTCGCAGAACATGCCCGTTTGCAGGCAGTCGCTGCCGGGCGCCCCCAGCCCGCAGCTGCGGTGCAGCCGTTGCAAAGTGCAGCGCCAACCCAGGAACAACCAGCCGAGACGGAGAATGCCGCAACAGTGGTCCGTTTGTGAACCCGCTCGCGTAAGCTGCCGCTGCGGCAGTGTCCAGGGGGAGCCAGTTATGATGAGGCCCCCTTTTTGCCGCGCAGGACTTTCATGTACGACCGCAGTATTCTTGTAGAACAAACCGACCCAGAACTGTGGGCTGCCATCCAGGCGGAGAATTTGCGCCAGGAGCAGCACATAGAGCTGATCGCCAGCGAGAACTACGCGTCTCCTGCGGTGATGGCAGCGCAGGGCACGCAGCTCACCAACAAATACGCAGAAGGTTACCCAGGCAAGCGCTACTACGGCGGCTGCGAACATGTGGACGTGGCTGAACAACTGGCCATCGACCGGGTCAAGCAGCTATTTGGGGCGCAGGCAGCCAATGTGCAGGCGCACTGTGGCGCGTCGGCCAATGAAGCAGTGTTTCTGGCGTTCCTCAAACCGGGTGACACCATCATGGGCATGAGTCTGGCTGAAGGGGGGCACCTGACGCACGGTATGGCGCTCAACATGAGCGGCAAGTGGTTCAAGGTCGTCAGTTACGGGCTGGATGCATCGGAAGCAATTGACTACGACGCGATGGAGCGCAAAGCCCACGAGACCCGCCCGAAACTCATCATCGCGGGTGCGTCGGCCTATTCGCTGGCGATTGATTTCGCACGATTTGCCAAGGTGGCCAAAGACGTCGGCGCCATCTTCATGGTGGACATGGCGCACTATGCGGGGCTGATTGCCGCAGGGCTGTACCCCAACCCGGTGCCGCACGCCGATGTGGTGACCTCCACCACCCACAAGAGCTTGCGCGGCCCGCGTGGCGGCATCATCCTGATGAAAACCGAACACGAGAAGGCCATCAACAGTGCCATTTTTCCGGGCTTGCAGGGAGGCCCGCTGATGCACGTGATCGCCGCCAAGGCAGTCGCTTTCAAGGAGGCCCTGGCACCGGAATTCAAGACCTACCAGGCGCAGGTGCTGAAAAACGCCGACATCGTCGCGCAGACGCTGATCGCACGCGGCCTGCGCATCGTGAGCGGGCGCACCGAAAGCCATGTGATGCTGGTAGACCTGCGCGCCAAGGGTATCACCGGCAAAGAGGCCGAAGCCGTGCTGGGCAGCGCCCACATGACCATCAACAAGAACGCGATTCCGAACGACCCCGAGAAACCGATGGTGACAAGTGGTGTACGCATTGGCACACCGGCCATGACCACGCGCGGCTTCAAGGACGAGGAAGCCCGCATGACCGCAAACCTGATTGCCGATGTGCTGGACAACCCGCGTGACGCCGCCACGATTGACGCGGTGCGGGCCAAGGTCCACGCGTTGACCAGCCGCTTCCCGGTGTACCGTTAAGCAATGTCGGCCCCGTTTCTGCGCTGGGCTACGCCGTGAAGTGCCCGTTCTGCAGCCACTCCGAAACCCAGGTGGTGGAAACGCGGGTGTCTGAAGACGGGGACTTTATCCGACGCCGACGCCAGTGTGGGTCATGCGAAAAGCGCTTTACCACCTACGAGCGCCCCGACGTCAACTTCCCCACCATCGTCAAGAAGGACGGGCGGCGTATAGAGTTTGAGCGCATCAAGCTGCTGGCCTCGATGAAGCTGGCATTGCGCAAGCGGCCGGTGAGCACCGAGCAGGTAGACAGCGCCATCGAGCGCATCGAAGAAAAACTGCTCAACCTGGGGCTGCGCGAAGTGCCCTCTAACCGCATCGGTGAATTGGTCATGCGCGAACTCAAGAAGCTCGACAAAGTGGCGTATGTGCGTTTTGCAAGTGTCTACCGCAGCTTTGAAGATATCGACGAATTCAAGACCCTGGTAGACGAAGTACGGCGCTGAGCACCGTCAGCGGTTCCAGCAGCTTGTAGCGTCGCCGGTAGCCTGATTCTTTTCCCCCAGGGAGTTCAAGGTCAGCGCACCACACAGGCTGTCGACCCAGCCAAACGGTGTCGCTGTCAGTGTGAACGAGGTTGCGTTCGCCACCAGCGTGATGTCATAGCGCTTGTCCCCCTCCCTTGGCGACACCCGCAAAATGTCAGGCAGCGCAGGTGCCGCATTGGCAGCGTCGACGTACTTGAAATTGACGGTCCGGTAGCGCTCCATAAACTGTGCAGCCTCGAGCAACACGGTTTTCGCATTGGCCCGGTAGCCACGCTGGATGTAGGTCTGGTAAGACGGAATGGCAATCGCCGCCAGAATGCCGATGATGGCCACCGTAATCATCAGCTCGATCAGGGTGAAACCGGCTGTGCGGGCGTTTTTGTTCAATTTGAATCTCCTGACGATGGCATGGAGCAAGCGGTGCCGACCATCATTTCAGTTGCCGCCATACCTGTCGGAAAGCGGCACCACCCGGTGTTGGTTTGACGAGTTTTACACCCAGCACCCGTGTTTGACCCTGGGTGCCGTTGATAGTAACGGATTGGTTACCGCCCGTACTGGTGGTAAACGATGTGGTCGTGATGTTGCCATTGAATATGGTCTGGCTGATGTAGAGTGATGGATCCCCGCCATCCTGCAGCACGAACACCCCGCGTGGCGAGCCGCCGGTGATCTTGATGGAGTTCGCACCCAGCCCGGCGAACACCTGTGCATATCCACCGGTCATGGCGTCGATGCCGGTAATCCAGGCATCGATACCGGCAACGCAGTCGTCGGTGCCGGGAACGATGGAAGTGAATAGAAAAGCATCTACCTGGCCGGGCACCGTGTAACGCACAGGGGGCGCAATGACCCGCTCTCCCGGCGCAATATTGGTACCAGCGAACGCTAGCGTCCACCCCTTTTTGCCGGGCTGGTCATACCACGGCGGCGACGGAGCAGAAGTTGTCCGGGTGTCGCTATTCGCGGCCAGCATCGATAACGTAAAACCGACGAGGTCTGCTTCGGTTACAGAAGGCGTAGCGTTCGAGATGTTCACCAGGTCATCATAGATGCCGTACAACGCCTGACTGGGCGAGATTCTCGAGGCGTCGCTGGCATTCAGATACGTACCAGTCCCAAAATACACCATCTTTTTGCCAATGAGGCTCGCGTGCCCGGTCGCTGGCCCGATCTTGATTTCTGCGGTGATCGGCCTGTCGGCGGGCGTGGAGTAAATCAGGGCAGCGTTTGCCGGCCAACTATTGATATCGGCCAACCTGAGGTCAAAGCGCCAGATATTGCCCTTGTAATCGGCGCCGTACACATATTCGATCGTGTTCTGGATGCCGGTGCTTATTTGTACGATTTCGGTGCTTCCGAGGCCATTGGCCACAATTGCATCGTTGGTTCTTATCTCTTTCAGAATTACACCGTCCTGCAGGCGCACCACAAATAGAGTCGCAGTTCCGGCGGTGCTGTTATAGCCATTGCCAAATATCGCAACCCAGGTTCCATTGGCAAGTTTGCCGACTGCCGGGCGCCCCATCACGTTGCCCAGCGTGCCCGCGATTGGCAAGGTGGTGTTCTCGTTGATCTCCCACAATACGCTGTTGCCCGTATAAGTTTGCGTGGTGGTGTTGATCGCGAACACGGTTTTTGCACCAGCACCGCCAGCCGCGACGGCGACAGAGCGCCACAAGGCAGAGGCGTCCCCGGGCACTGGAATTTTCGCGTGGCCCTGGCCGATGGCACCGTCCACAAAATACCGGTGCTGGTACGTGGGCGACGCAAGGTCCTTGATGTTGGTGCGCGCCGCCTGCGGTATGAAGCCAAACAACTCAGTACCACCACCAACCTGCGGGTGCGCGTCAAAAATATGGAAGAAGCCATTGTTCGTGCCAACCGCCAGCGACTCCGTGGTGAGTGTTGCCAGAAAGTCAGAGTAGCCGGGGC
>JANOCN010000718.1:0-2307 GCA_031412185.1 Betaproteobacteria bacterium
TACCCCACCTATCTTTTTTTCAATCCCTACCGGGAAATGAAAAACGTGACGATGGACGTCGGCCCGAAAAACGTGGACGTGTACGATGCCGTGAGCCGGCGAATCCTGCACCAGCGCGTGAAAGGCCGGGTCGCCTTCGACGTGACCGGCGACACGGCGCGCTTGCTGGTGTTGGTGCCGGTGCCGCGCCCGAAGCAGGAGCCACTGCGACCGCACGGCCTTCGGTATCGATACGCGCAATCAACTGCTCTGCGGCGACCGTTGCCCCATCCGGCTGCACCAACTCCAGCAGCACGCCCGAAGCCGGGGCCGGCACTTCCAGCACCACCTTGTCGGTCTCTATCTCAATCAGTATTTCGTCGACGGCGACCATGTCGCCGACTTGTCTCTTCCATTGCTGCAAGGTGGCCTCGGCGACCGATTCGGACAATTGCGGAACCTTGACTTCTACGATAGCCATATCTGTACTTTCGACAACGGGTGTCTGGTATTTGTTATTGAGTGGTTGCTTGCGGTTTCGCAGGCTCACTTGGTGAGCACAAAACCCTTCAGTTTGCCGAAAGCACCATCCACCAGCGACTTCTGCTGTTCCTGGTGCAGATGGGAGTAGCCTGCTGCGGGAGACGCCGAGGCGGTGCGGCCGGAATAGCCCAATTTCTGGCCCTCATGCATGTTCTCGTGGATGTAGTGCTGCACGAAGAACCAGGCCCCCTGGTTTTGCGGCTCGTCCTGGCACCAAACAATATCGACTGCGTTCGGATACTTACGCAACTCTGCCGCAAACGCTTTGTGGGGGAACGGATAGAGCTGCTCGATCCGGATGATGACTACTTCGTCCGAGCCACGTTCTTCGCGCTTGCGCACCAGGTCGTAATACACCTTGCCGCTACAGGCGACAAGGCGTTTGACCTTGTCGGCCCGGAGTTCCTTGCTGTCCGGGATAACGGTCTGGAAACCGCCCTTGGTGAACTCCGACAACGGAGACGCGGCGTCCTTGGCACGCAACAGGGACTTTGGCGTCATGATGACCAGCGGCTTGCGCAGGTTGCGCACCATTTGGCGCCGCAGAATATGGAAAATCTGGCTGGCCGTGGTGGGCTGTACGATCTGCATATTGGTGTCGGCACTGAGCTGCATGAAACGCTCCAGGCGCGCTGAGCTATGTTCCGGCCCCTGCCCCTCGTAGCCGTGCGGCAGCATCAAGGTGATACCGTTGACGCGGCCCCACTTGACCTCGCCCGAGGCGATGAACTGGTCTATCACCACCTGAGCGCCATTCACGAAGTCTCCAAACTGCGCTTCCCAGATCACCAGCGTATTCGGGTCGTTCGACGCGTAGCCGTACTCAAACGCCAGCACCGCCTCTTCGGACAGGATCGAGTCGATCACCACAAACGGGGCCTGGCCTTCCGCCACGTTTTGCAGCGGCGTGTAGGTGCCTTCGTCGTATTTTTCGCGGTTCTGGTCATGGATCACGGCATGGCGATGGGTGAACGTGCCCCGCCCGCAGTCTTCGCCGCTCAAACGCACCGGGTACCCGCTGGCCACCAGCGATGCGAAAGCCATGTGTTCGCCCATGCCCCAGTCCACCGGTACCTCGCCGCGGCCCATGGCAGCGCGGTCGCCATAGACTTTCTTGACCAGCTGGTGCGGCGTGATGGTGTCGGGAATGGTGGTGAGCCTGGCTGCAAGACGTTTCCATTCCGCCAACGGAATCGCCGTATCTCCGGCATCGGTCCATTTCTTGTTGAGAAACGGCATCCAGTCGACCGCATATTTGCTCTTGAAATTGGTGAGCACCGGGTCAAACGTGTTCCTGCCAGCGTCCAGCGCAGCCCGCGTTGCCTTGACCATCTCGTCGCCGAGTTCAGCCCCAAAGCCTTGCGCCGCCAGCTTGTCGGCATACAGGCGGCGTGTGCCGGGATGCTGCGCAATCTTCTTGTACATCAGGGGCTGGGTGAGGGCCGGCGTGTCTTGCTCGTTGTGCCCGAGTTTGCGGAAGCAGATGATGTCCACCACCACGTCTTTCTGGAATTCCATGCGGTACTCCAGCGCGATCTGGGTTGCCAGCACCACCGCTTCGGGGTCGTCGCCATTTACGTGCAGCACCGGAGCCTCGATCATTTTGACAACGTCCGAGCAGTACAGCGTGGAGCGGCTATCACGCGGGTCGCTAGTGGTAAATCCAATTTGGTTGTTGATGACGATATGCACCGTGCCGCCGGTGTGGTAACCCCGCGTTTCGGCCAGCGCCAGCGTTTCCATAACCACACCTTGTCCGGCAAACGCCGCGTCGCCGTGCACCAG
>JANOCN010000719.1:0-6129 GCA_031412185.1 Betaproteobacteria bacterium
AAAAAGTGGTCTGCCCATGCTACACCGCAGCCCGCACCGCCACTAGGCCAGCCGATGTGGGCCAGTTTGCCAGCAGCAAGCAAAAACAATGCACATGCGGCGTTGAATCGTGTATATTGATTTGACATGAGCCTTGACCGCCGCTACGTCGTAACCCCCGTGCACAAGTCGATGCAGTTGCTTGACGCACTGGTGGCAGGCAATGGGCCCATGACGTTGTCCGACCTCGCATCCTGCACCGCACTCCCCAAAACGACCGCGTTCCGTTATCTCTACACGCTGCGCGCGTCCGGTTTTGTGGGCTACGACGAGCGCACGGAGCGTTATGTGATTGGCCCGCGGGTGGCAGTGTCAGTACCGTTGCCAGGCCGCGCCGAGCGCATCAAGGAGCTGGCCCAGCCCGCTCTGCGCCGCTTGCAGCGCCAGTTCAATGAGACCGTCAACCTGGGCATCCGCGAGGGAGCGGAAATCGTCTATATCGACATGGTCGGTTCTACCCGGCTGATTCATGCAGAGGCAAAAATTGGCTCGCGCGATCCTTTGTATTCGACCGCTCTTGGCAAGGCCATCCTACTGACGCTGGGGATGTCCGAAATCGACCGCACGGTACCCAAACGCATGCTGGCCCGCACCCCGCACACCATCACCAACCGCGAACACTTTCTGGACGAAATTGCCAGGAGCGCAGCCCGCAGGTATGCGCTGGACATGGAAGAAAACGAGCTCGGCGCGCGCTGCGTTGCAGCAGCTGTTTGCGAGCCTGGCAGTGGCAATGCGATTGCGGCAATCAGTATCTCCGGCCCGTGCCAGCTTATGACGCCGGAGACGTTGGCACATATGGGCCGGGTGCTGGCGCGCACCGCTGGCAGCCTGAACCTCGGAGCCGCGTTGCAATAAGTCTGCACTTGCCGCTCTGCGAATGTTTCGCAACACGAAACAAACCGCAACCGGCAAAACTTTCGCGCCACCGGTGCACCGGAGCGGCGCTAACGAAGCAGCCCTTGGCGCTCAGACCGGACGCTGTCGATCAAGCCTTTCATGTAGCCCACAGCGAAGATCTGGCCGCGCACCATGTAGCCGGGGTTCTCGTTGCTCTCCCCCTCCATGGTCGGTGCATGGTCTGGCCGCACCGGGCCGTCATAACCGACGTCGTGGTAGGCACGGATCGCCTCGGCCATGTCGGTCTTGCCTTCGTCGTGAAACGTCTCTTCGAACAATGGCACGGTGCCCCGGATGTCGCGGAAGTGGGCAAAGAATATTTTCTTGCGCGCGCCAAAGTACCGGATCGCATCGGGGATCACCACACCCGGCATGGCAGCGAAGTTTCCCTGGCAAAAGGTGATGCCGTTGCACGGGCTGTCGGCCATATCCAGCACGCGCCTGAAGGCATCCATGTCGCGGAAGATACGCGCCAGGCCCCGCACCGGCGACATCGGCGGGTCATCAGGATGCAGCGCCAGCTTCACACCGGCACGTTCGGCAACCGGCAACACGCGCTCGAGGAAATAGGCGAAGTTGCTCCACATTTGCGCGTCGGTGATCTCGCCCGCATAGGTGCCCGGCACATCAGCGAGTTGCCCGGCATCGAAGCGGGTCACCAGCGCCCCGCCGCGCCCAACGATGTCGGTCGACGTGCGTAACCAGTTGAACACCGCCATGAAGTTGTAGCAGTAGACCCGGATGCCAGCCCGGCCCATGTTGGTGATGCTCTCGCACACCCGCGCCAGGTCGTCGTCGCGCCCCGGCAAACCAAGGGTAATCCGGTCCGATAGCTGGTAGCCCTCAATCACCGAAAGTGTCAGCCCGCAAGCCTCGACCTGACGCCGCATGGCCAGCAGGTCTTCGTAAGCCAGCGCCGGACCCTGTTCACGTTCCGGTGCCATCGTCACACCCGGCACGGTGCTGACCACATCGCTCATGCCCATCTGAAGTGCCAGCCGCAAATCAGTGTCCGCAAGTGGACGGGAAACCATGGCAAGTCGCATATTCAATCCTTTTCCGTCACCGCTGGCAATGGGCGCATCTTACTGATAATTCGGCGAATCAGGACACAGTTTAGACCGCGCCTGCATGCTACCGATGGCGTTCAACGGCCAGACAATGGGGCACGTTCGCATGTGCGTTGCTGTTGCTGTTGCGAGCACACGCACATGTTTGTACAAGCCGAGGACGCCGGGGCGGGTGGCTGCGCTCATGTCATCCGTGGCGGCCGGTCGCCGCCAGCCCCTTCTCTACTTCGCTCCGCCACCCGCCCCAACGTCCTCGGCAGCGAGCATGGTGGGTGTGCCCAAGCCGGAGGAACGTGCGCTCGCCATCCTCGCAGATCAGATCGATGTGACGCTCGGCGCAGTGAGGTAGAAAAGGAGCCCGCAGGCGGCTCGCCGCTCCAGAGACACCAGCGGCGATGTACGCGTGGTGAACGCGACGTTTCCGCTGGAAAGCAGCGTCTGCACATCGGAGAAGCCAGCTACTTCGAAACAACGCTTGAGTTCGGGCATTTTCGCGTTCAGCGGGCTCACACCCCGAAGGAATGCGATATATCGAGGCATAGGGGAAGTCCAGTACCGACCATTCACATCGGAAATCATGGCAGTCTACCGGCCTCTGCAAGCGTGCAACAGAGACGCCAAAGCCACACGGCCAATCCTTTGTACCATTGCCATTGATCGCGCCCGCACAACCAATGAAAGTAGCCCGATGAAAGCCGCAGTACTGCATGCCCCCCACCAGCCCATGACGATTGAGGACGTGAGTATCGACAAGCCCAAGCGGCGCGAGGTGCTGGTGCGCACAGTGGCTGCCGGGCTGTGCCACAGCGACCTGCATTTCATGGAAGGCGCTTACCCCACGCCCCTGCCAACGGTGCTGGGGCATGAAGCTGCGGGCATCGTGGAAGCAGTGGGCGAAGACGTGACCTACCTGAAGCCAGGGGACCACGTCATCAGCTGCATGTCGATGTTCTGCGGGCACTGCGAGTTCTGCGTCACCGGGCACCCTTCCATCTGCCAGACGCCGGATGTCAAGCTGGCGCCCGGCAAGTCGAAACGCCTGCGCTGGAACGGGGAAGTACTGCACCAGTTCCTCAACCTGTCGGCATTTGCCGAACAGATGGTGGTACACGAACACGCGCTGGTGAAGGTGCGCGACGACATGCCGCTGGACCTGGCCGCGCTGATCGGTTGCAGTGTGGTGACTGGATACGGCGCGGTGGCGCACACCGCGAAGATGGAACCGGGTGCGACGGTGGCCATATTCGGGGCTGGTGGCATCGGCCTGGCCACCATCAACGCGGCATATATTGCCGGTGCCAGCCGCATCATTGCGGTGGACAAAGACCCGTTCAAACTCAACCTGGCCAAACTGTTCGGGGCTACCGAACTGGTCGACGCGTCGGCTGGCGACACCGTGGCCCGCATCCGCGAGTTGACCGGCGGTGGTGTGCACTACGCGTTCGAATGTATTGGCCTCAAACAGACCACCGAGCAATCATTCTCGTCACTACGTTCAGGCGGCGCGGCCACCATCATCGGCATGATTCCAGTGGGCGTAAAGATAGAGCTGCACGGCCCCGACTTCCTGCGCGAACGCCGCATCCAGGGCTGCATGATGGGCTCGAACCGCTTTCGGGTGGATATGCCCCGGCTGATCGAGTTCTTCATGCAGGGCCGCCTGCATTTGCGCGAGATGGTCTCTGGTCGTATCCGGCTGAACCAGATCAACGAAGGATTTGCCACACTCAAAGCTGGAGGCACGGCGCGCAACGTGATCCTGTTCGATAACTGAGATTGCTTTGCTCGCCGAACAGGTTCACCCGCCAAAAAAGAACCGCTCTTCGGTGATCTTGCCACCTGCCACGGTGTAAACGCCCATTTCGTCCATCTGCATGCGGGCGCCGCCCTTGGGCGTGAGGTCCATGGTGAAACGCAGGATGAACTGGTCGCCGTGTACGTAGGGGCCTTCGGTCTTGGCGCTATGGATCTCGTGGTTGGCGTACCACCAGGCTCCTTTGGCATCCACTGCGGCTCGGCCCTTGAGCATGGCCATGTCGCCTTCCATGGGCTCCCTGGACACAATCTCGTCGGACCAATACTGCTTGCCCGCCTCATCGAATTTGCCTGCCTTACACAGCGCCGCAAAGGCCGTGGCCAGTTCCTGGGTTGTCATGTAAATCTCCTTGGGTTGGGGTGCCTCATCGTACCCTCAGTGCAAGGAAACGGTGCAAAATCAGGGTTTTCACTCACCCTGCACCGTTATCTCATGAATCTCGTTTCCCCCCGTGCACAACGTCAGCGCCGCACTTTCGTTGGTCTAGCCGGTGTCGGATTGCTGTGCGTCGCTACAGGAACTATCGCCCAGGATTGGCCGTCGCGTGCCGTGCGCATTGTGGTGCCCTATCCAGCGGGCGGCGCGGTGGACATTGTGAGCCGCGCGCTGGCAGAGAAGTTGACCACTGCGCTCAACCAGCCTTTCGTCATCGACAACAGAGCTGGCGCGGGCGGGCTGATTGGTGCGGACAGCGTGGCCAAGTCGGTGCCTGATGGTTATACGCTGGTGATGGGAACGGTCAGCAGCCACGCCATCGCGCCGGCGGTCTACCGCAAGATGCCTTACGACGCGCAGACCGACTTCGCACCGATTTCTCTGGTGGCGCTGACGCCCTACATCATCACGGTTAACCCGGCGGTGCCCGCCAGGACCCTGCGCGAGCTCGTGGCCTACGGCAAAGCCAATCCGGACAAGCTCAACTTCGGGTCCTCTGGCACAGGTACCACGCCGCACCTCGCCGGTGAGCTGTTCAACACCCTTGCCGGCACACGCATCAGCCATATTCCATACAAGGGAAGCGCGCCGATGCTGGCCGACCTGTTGGGCGGGCAGGTGCAGGTGGCGTTTGACAACACGGTCATACCCAGCATCAAGGCTGGAAAACTGCGCGGACTGGCCATCACCGGTCCGACCCGGCTTGCCGCAGTGGCCGACATACCGACCGCCGCCGAAGCCGGCCTGCCCGGCTATGAAGCCGTCGGCTGGATGGGGCTGTACGCACCCAAGGGAACCGCACTGCCGCTGCGCTCCACAATTGCGGCCGAAGTCGCCAAAGCCATCAGTACCCCGGACTTTCAGGGAAAGATGGAGGCGCTTGGTTTTCAGGGCAAGGCCACCGCGCCTGCCGAATTCGACGCCTATCTAAAAAGCGAACAGGGTAAATGGGCCAAGGTCGTGAAGGACGCCAACGTACCGCAGGAATGAAGGTCAGGAGAACATCTCGGTATCTACCTCACCCGTGCCCTGCGGGCCGTAGCGGCTGCCGGACACCGTCTTCTGGTTGATTAGCTCTTCCAGACGCAGCATGATCTCGGCGTTCAGCTTGACGCCGTCAGCCGCCACGTCTTCGCGCAGATGTTCCACACTCGTGGTGCCCGGAATCGGAACTATGTAGGGCGCCTTGTGCAACAACCAGGCCAGCGCCAGTTGCGCCGAGGTGCAGCCTGCATCGCGCGCAATCTGTTTAAACGGGGCCAGCAGCTTCAGATTCGCGGCATAGTTTTCGGCTACCGCAAAACGCGGTTGGCTGTGGCGGATATCCTTCACGTCGAACGTGGTTGGGTCCAGAGCCACGTCGCTCAAAAAGCCGCGTGCCACGGGGCTGAAAGCCACGAAGGTGGTACCCAACTCTTCGCAGGCCTTGAGCACTGCGATCTCGGGGTTGCGCGTCCACAAGGAATATTCAGTTTGCACGGCGGCTATCGGGTGCACGGCATACGCTTTGCGCAGCGTCGTGGCGGACACTTCCGACAAACCGATGGACTGGATCTTGCCGGCGCGCACCAAGTCGCTCAAGCCGCCAACGCTTTCTTCGATGGGCACTTTTTTGTCCCAACGGTGCAGGTAATACAGGTCGATCACGTCGGTTTGCAGGCGGCGTAACGCCGCCTCGCAGGTGGCGCGCAGGGTGTCAGGTCGGCCATCGATCACACGTACCAACTTGCCATCGCCCGCGACATCCACGCCTTGCATGCCGCACTTGCTCGCCAGTGTGAAGCGCTTTCGTTCGCCCTTCAGCACCTTGCCGATCAAGGTCTCGTTGGCACCAAAACCATACAAGGCGGCGGTATCGAACAAGGTCAC
>JANOCN010000720.1:0-1964 GCA_031412185.1 Betaproteobacteria bacterium
CGTCGGCCAACGACTTCTCTGGCAAGGGCGGCACCGAGAGCGCCAACACGTTCTCGGGTTCGATCACCACCACGGTGGTCGAGGTGCTACCCAATGGCCACCTGGTGGTCACCGGCGAAAAACAGATCGGTGTGAACCAGAATGTCGATGTGTTGCGTTTCTCGGGTACGGTAGACCCGCGGTCCATACAGCCGGGCAGTGTGGTCAGTTCGACCCAGGTCGCCAATGCGCGCATTGAGTCGCGCGGGCGCGGCGCACAGGCCGAAGCCCTGACAGTCGGTTTGATAGCGCGCTTCTTCCTGGCACTGTTGCCTTTTTAATATGAAAGACGCCCCCCGCCGTGCCATGCACGCCCTCATCTTCGTGCTCGCCGGCGCCCTGCTTGCGCAGGGTCCCGCGCAGGCAGCCCGCATCAAGGAAGTGGCCGAGATCGAAGGGGTGCGCAGTAACCAGCTGACCGGTTTCGGCCTGGTGGTCGGACTGGACGGCACCGGCGACCAGACCACCCAAATGCCCTACACCTCACAGGGCCTCAACAACTACCTGCAGCAACTCGGCATCACCTTGTCGCCCGCTACGGCAGCGTCGCTGCAACTCAAGAACGTGGCCGCAGTGCTGGTGACCACGCAGTTGCCGGCGTTTGCGCGGCCCGGCCAGACGCTGGACGTGAATGTATCGTCGCTTGGCAACTCCAAATCGCTCAAGGGCGGCATGTTGATCAGCACCGCACTCAAGGGTGTGGACGGCGAAATTTATGCGCTGGCACAAGGCAACCTGATTGTGGGCGGCGCGGGCGCATCGGCCGGTGGCAGCAAGGTGCAGATCAACCACCTGAGCGCTGGCCGCATTCCAGGTGGGGCGCAGGTGGAGCGCGCCATCCCGACGCCCTTGCAAGAGGGCGACAGCATCAGCCTGGGGCTCAACGCGTCAGACTTCCAGACCGCACGGCGCGTAGCGCAGGCCATCAACCGCCGTTTTGGCGACGGTGCAGCGCGGGCGCTGGACGGCCGCACGGTGCAGGTGCGTGCCCCGACCGACCCGAACGCGCGCGTCACGTTCATCGCCGAAATGGAAGAGCTGCAGCTGGAGTCGTCCGTGCCCGCAGCCAAAGTGGTGATCAATGCACGCACCGGCTCGATCGTGCTGAACCAGGCCGTCACCCTGGGCCCTTGCGCCATTGCGCACGGCAACCTGTCGGTCAGCATCAGCTCCACGCCGGTAATCAGCCAGCCTGCGCCGCTGTCAGGCGGGCAGACCGTGGTTACCGAAAAGACCAATATCCAGATCCGGCAGGAGCCGGGCATCCTGATCCAGATACCCGCCGCACCGCTGTTGGCCGACGTGGTGCGGGCACTCAATGCACTCGGTGCCACACCCCAGGACCTGTTGGCCATTTTGCAGGCCATCAAGGCCGCTGGCGCCCTAAACGCCGAGTTAGAGGTGATCTGAAGTGGTTGCCCCCACGCACATCGGCAACAGCAGCAACGCGCTCGCAGCGGATGCGCGGTCGCTGAACCAGCTCAAATTGCAGGCTGGCCAGAACACACCGGCGGCGATCAAGGAAGCGGCCAAACAATTTGAGTCTCTGTTCATGCGCGAGCTGATCAAGAGCATGCGCGAGGCCACCATGAAATCGGGCCTGCTGGACAGCGCCAGTGGCGACCTCAGCGCCGACTTGCTGGACCAGCAGCTGGCCGTGCAGATGTCGGGCATGCCAGGCGGGTTGTCGGACATGATTGCGCGGCAGCTGTCGAAACAGACTGCCGGTGCCGACGTGGCACCCGTGCCGAGCGCCCCAAAAGCTGTCGATAGCCCTGCTGCGGCACCACTCGGCGCTGTGCGACCGGGTATGCACCAGGGCGGGTTTGTGCAACGCCACGCCGCCGCAGCAGCGCGGGTGGAGCAGTCCAGCGGTATTCCTTCGGCCTACATGCTCGGCCAGGCCGGGCACGAGACCGCCTGGG
>JANOCN010000721.1:0-4908 GCA_031412185.1 Betaproteobacteria bacterium
GTCTTCATCCAGTGATTCAGGATGGACTGCAAGTTCGAGGAATCTGAAGAGCAAAGCCTTTGAAGAATTGACCAAGCCGAGCTTCTCGCCAAGTTCGCGGTAGCTCCAGTCGTCGTTGCGAACCCAGTGCTGGATGAAGTCGTCGCGCAGCGTTGGCTGTTCCCAACCCGTAGAGTTACCCGTGCGCATTAAGGAAAGCGGAAACAGCTTCTCAAGAAATTCAACCTCATCATATTCGGTACAGAGCGCATCGCCCTTGAACGCGTCGAAAATGCGGCGACGTGTACGCGCCGAAACGGCTTTTGTTCCTATTTCATCGGCCTTAGCCAAACACTCGACAAGGTCGAAATCCTGCTCCTCGATCAGAAGCGCACGGGCAGCCTTTAAGACTGCGTCCGGCGACAATTCCATCAACCGGGAATGTGCATATTTGAACTTGCTGTGCATCGCTTCATCTTCGGAACCTTCGGACAGGCCAAGGCGAACGCACAATGCGGGCACATCATATGCCTTGGCTCCAGCGATTACTTCGGCTGTTCGCGTTCGGATTGACTTCACAAGGTCGGCTGGTGGGTTCGCGTTCATGTGATTACGCCTTAGAGAAATCTGTCAGTTTTGTCGAATGCGTTGGGAACTTCAGTAGCTTGGGTGCTCATCCATTTGGACCTTTTGAGCCGGGCAAAGTGATCCACGCACGGCGGATTCCGACTGATTGCGCGCGGCATGTCCCTGATCGACGGACGTTTGGCCGCTCAGCGCTGCGCTTGTGCACGCAAGCAAAAAACCGGCGCTTTGCGCCTACGGTTTCCATCAATGGAGCCTCCGTTTTTTGGCTTGCGCGCGGGCAGCGCGCGGCCCTTTGATGTCCGTCAGGACATTTCGCCTGACGCAATCAGGAGAAACGACATGCAGAACATTGCTGAATTCCACATCATCGGGCGCATCGGCAAGATCGACGCCGCCAAGGAGGTCACCCATCTCTCGGTTGCCGCCAACTACAACCGCCGCGATGGCGATGATTGGAAGACCGACCCACACTGGAATCGCATCACGCTTTTCGGCAAAATTCGCGACCGTCTCGCCAAGGCCGACACCGGCGATCTTGTCCGCGTGACCGGACGCGTGCGTCAGTCGAACTATGAAGCCGAAGGTCAAACCCGCTACACGGTGGACTTGCTCGCCGACGGTTTCGCCATTCTCGCCAAGGCGAACGGCAAGCCGACCGACGAAGAGCGCGGCTAACTTACAAGGCGGCGGCTCACGCCGCCGCCTTCACGTTTCACTCTCAGTTTCAAATGCTCGTTTTCCTTTGTGCTTCCAGACAGCCAGCGCCTGTTCGCGATCATCGCTACGCAGTTTGACAGCAACGGTAAGAAACGCGCCGTAAAGTGTTGCGCGATCATCGTCGGTCAGCTCGACCAGACCTGCCTTTTGAACAAGGCCGCCCAGCTCAATCAGATGGCGTGTGCGCTCGCGGCGAGCCATCACCCAGTCTCTTGTATCGGTGCGGCGCTGGCTGGCTTCAACTCTGTTCGCCATTGCCTTGGTTCGCCTGATTGCCACCAGTGTTTGGCGGAGTTCCCCGATCAGCGCTGCGCGACTGCCCTTGAAAGAAGGCCGCGCCGTTTGCGCGCCACGCCTCCCGCTCTTTCGCGTCCTTCGTTTTCGCTGCACTTAGTAGCGCGCCGGTAAGGGTTTCAGGGTCGAGCGCGTCGGCACCCGTGGCAATGACCAGTTCGCCAAGCTGCTGTACCTTGCGGGCCTTAAGCGCCGCCGCCTTGTCAGTAAGCGCTTTGAGTTCAGCATCAAAATCACGGGGTTTGCGCATGTTCATCTCCATCATGGGTTGATAGAGGCATGATAGTATGGGTAGCGACATGTTGCTCTAATGTTGCCAAGGCGCGCTGACACGCCCCGGTCCCGAACAGGATTTTATCATGTGAGGGCGCGCTTATACGTCGTGCCGACGTTGCTTGTTTGATGTAACTGGATTGCCGTCATGGCGATCTATCACTTCTCAGCCAAAGTCATCTCCCGCTCCAGCGGATCGAGCGCGGTCGCTTCGGCTGCCTACCGCTCGGCCTCGCGGCTGCACGACAAGCGGCTGGATCGTTCGCACGACTTCACCAACAAGGCAGGCGTGATTCATTCCGAAGTGATGCTGCCCGAGGGCGCACCCGAACGGCTGAGTGACCGTTCGACATTGTGGAACGAGGTCGAAGCCGCCGAACTGCGCAAGGACGCGCAGCTAACCCGCGAGGTTGAGTTCGCCATTCCGAGAGAGATGACCCAGCAACAGAGTATCGAACTTGCCCGCAACTTTGTGCAGGAGCAGTTCGTCGATCAAGGGATGATCGCTGATCTCAATGTCCACTGGGATATCGGCGCAGACGGTCTCGCCAAACCGCATGCCCATGTAATGTTGACGATGAGGCAAGTGGGTGAGGACGGCTTTGGCGCAAAGGCGCGCGACTGGAACAAGAGTGAACTGGTCTGTGAATGGCGAGAAGCTTGGGAAACGCATGTCAACGAACGCCTTGCCGAGCTGGACATCGACGCGCGGATCGATCATCGCAGCCTCGAAGCCCAGGGCATCGCGCTTGAACCGCAAAACAAGATTGGCCCCGCCGCTTCGCGCATGGCGGGGCACGGCCTTGAAGCTGAACGCATCGCCGAACATGCAGAGATCGCACGCCGCAATGGCGACAAGATCATTGCCAACCCGAACATCGCACTTGATGCGATTACGCATAATCAATCAACGTTCACCAAGCGCGACCTTGCGATGTTCGTGCATCCGCATTCGGATGGCAAAGACCAGTTCGATCTGGCGATGGCAGCAGTGCAGGAATCTCGCGACATGGTTGCGCTTGGCCGGGACGGGAAAGGTGACGAGCGCTTCACATCGCGCGGCATGATCGAGGTCGAGGCGCGGTTGGAGCAGACATGCGAGCAGCTTGCGCTGCGCCAGAATCATGGTGTTCCGGAAATGGGGTCGCAAATCATCCCCGGGACACCCGTCCTGCAACTGAGTGATCAGCAGCAGTCCGCGCTTAGCCGTATAACAAAGGGGCCGGATATTGCACTGGTTATCGGCTATGCCGGGACCGGCAAGAGCACGATGCTGGCGCACGCGCGCGGGGCGTGGGAGGATGCTGGCTATCAAGTCCGGGGTTCAGCGCTGTCAGGCATCGCTGCTGAAAATCTTGAAGCCGGCTCATCGATAGCGTCACGCACCATTGCGAGCATGGAACATGGCTGGCAGCAAGGCCGCGATCTTTTGACCTCGCGCGATGTGCTCGTCATCGACGAAGCGGGCATGGTCGGGACGCGCCAGATGGAGCGCGTCCTGTCCCATGCCCGTGATGCAGGTGCGAAAGTCATCCTTGTTGGTGATCCACAGCAGTTGCAAGCCATCGAAGCAGGTGCAGCGTTCCGTTCTATTGCCGAGCAGATCGGCAGCGTAGAAATTACCGAGATCAGGCGGCAGCGCGAAGACTGGCAGCGTGATGCTACGCGTCATCTGGCGACCGGCAGGACCGCTGAAGCGCTTGAGGCCTATCGCGACCATGATATGCTGCACAGTGCCAAGATACGCGAAGCGGCACGGGGCGAACTCATCGATAAATGGGACCGTGAGCGAGTTGCCAAGCCGGACGATAGCCGCATCGTTCTGACCCATACCAATGACGAGGTGCGCGAGCTCAATCTGGCAGCGCGCGACCGGCTGCGTGCGAGTGGCGAGCTGGGTTCGGACATCGCGATCCAGGTTGAACGCGGCGAGCGCAGCTTTGCCACCGGCGACCGCGTGATGTTCCTGCGCAACGAGCGCGAGCTTGGCGTCAAGAATGGCAGTCTTGGAACGCTGCAATCGGTCAATGCGCAGCGCATGGCTGTTTTGCTTGACGATGGCAGAAGCGTTGCGTTCGACACAAAGAGCTATGCGCATATCGACCACGGTTACGCCGCGACCATCCACAAGTCACAAGGTGTTACCGTGGACCGTACGTATGTGCTGGCAACGCCAGGTATGGACCAGCATAGCAGCTATGTTGCTTTGTCGCGTCACAGAGAATCAGTTCAAATCCATTATGGCCGTGATGATTTTGCCGACGATGGCAAACTCGCCCGCACACTGTCGCGTGAGCGGACAAAGGACATGGCGTCGGATTATGGCCGGGAGACTGCGACCGATCCGGCGCGCAGGTTCGCCGAGCGGCGCGGGATCACGTTCCGCGAGCGCGTTGCCGAGGTCATTCGCAAAGTGCCGGAGAAAGTGCGTGGCCTGTTCGATGGGTTCCGCTTGCCGGAAACACAACCACCCGAACCTGACCGGCAGGTGCGGGCGCAGGCCGCGTTCCGCCGTCATGCTCGCGCGGTCAGCGACCTGTTGCGTGCGCAGGAAGACGGCACGACCATCAGCAAGCTAGTTGAGCAAGGCCGCTATGCGCCAATGGGAAAAGAACTAAATATCGCGCGCAACGAACTGAACGCATTCGGGGCCAATTACTCCGGCGATGTTGAGCGAGCATACTTAGCAGATCAGCCGCTTGCTCGTGAAGCCGCAGGCGGCAATGTGCGCCGCGCGATCCTGACCATGAAGAACGAGCAAGAGTTGCGTGAGACGCTGCCCAAGCGCGCCAACCGGTTTGTAACACGCTGGCAGCAGCTCGAAGAGTCCAGCCAGCAGAGCTATGCTCGCGGCGATATGAGTGCTTACAAAACCGCGCGAAGCTCAATGGCAGGGATGGCGAAAAGCCTGGAACGCGATCCACAGCTTGAATCGCTCCTTGCCAATCGCAAACGCGAGTTGGGCATCGATGTTATTAGCGGGCGCTCGCTTGGTCGCGAGTTGGCATTCAGTCATGGGCTTGAAATTGGGCGGGGCAGGGGGCTTGGTCTTTAAGA
>JANOCN010000722.1:0-3925 GCA_031412185.1 Betaproteobacteria bacterium
TCGGGGGGGTATGGTCGAGGTTGGCGAACGGGTTGCGCTGCAGGTGGTCTTCTCCAATGCTACGACGGCAAGCCGTGTCCTCGGGAAAATCAAGAGAGTTTTTGCATGAGCTTGTGGAGTTCCTTGAAGCGCCGCTTACCACAGTCGATCAAACGGGTGGCCCGCAAACTTTCGGCACACTCACGACTGGCGGCGCAGATGAGCCCGTGTTTGCCGCCTCTTGTGTGCGTTGACGTGGGGGCATCGTACTACCCCCATGCCAAGTGGCGGATCTTCCTGGAGTCGCCCAGGACCCGCTGGATTGCAGTTGAGCCAAATGAAGCCAACATTGGCTACATCAAGGCATGGGCCTGGCCGTGCCAGGTGTCTGCTGTAACCACCGGGCTTAGCCAGTACGGCGGTACGCAGACCTTGTACATCACCAATGTAGACAGTGGTTCAAGTCTGCTGAAGCCGGTCATAGCGGAAAGTATGTCGCGCCGAGTACAAAACACCGCTTATTACTTTCCTTTGCGCACTACCCAGATTGACACACTGACACTGCCCCAGGTTGTTGCGGGTGTGGAGCCAAGTTTGCCAATATTCGTGAAGCTCGACACGCAGGGTACGGAGTTGTCGATCCTCTCGGGGGCGGATGAGCTTCTGCAAAGCCGCCGGATCGTCGGCATTGAGATGGAGTCGACACTACAGGCGCAGCCCATCATGCATGGTGCAGGCAAGTTCTGGCAGGCGTGTGAGTACCTGGAGGGAATTGGTTTTGAGTTGCTCCATATCAAGCCAATCTATGGACCCTCGCGTCTCGGAAACGGTCGCGTGCGCAGCTACACTTTCCTGAACGAATGCGACGCAGTATTCGCCTTGCGTCCTGATATTGCGAGTGAGCTTGAGCTATCCCACCGGGTTGCCTTGTTGGGCTTCTACGCGAGCAACGGTTTCTTCGAAGAGTCACTTTGCGTGCTCGAGGACGACGGCGTCAGGTCATACCTGTCGCAAAATGGTTGCAGAGTCGATCGGCTAGCTAAGACACTGCGCGCGATGGCCTGATGACAGCGCTGCTTGTCTCAATACAAACTGCGCTGGTCCAGATCGCTGTATTTGTGGGATTCGTTGCCCGGAACTTCTGGCTTTTTTATGCGGTGTGCGGGCTGACAGCCCTGGTCTTGGCGTTCGAGTATGTCGCCACCAGCCTGATGATTCCGCTTTCGTCGGGGGCACTGTCAAACTCCGGATGGATTGTTGCTTTCTGGCGCGATGTTGCATTTGCCATCGGACTGCCGCCGACGCAACGAACATGGCTCTGGCTTTTCTTTCTCGCAATGATCGCGCGTCTTGTGCTGGGTTACGGTCAGATAGTTCTTGCGGCACTGTTGGGAAAACGTGTGCACAAGCTGCTGAGCAATCGCATATTCCACCATGTTGTAGCCCATGAGCCACTCGTTTCGGTGTACCGCCGCTCGGTCGGACATTACATTACTCTGGCGGGAGACGATACGTTCAGGGCAGGAACCATCGTTGCCAATTTGCTGCAGTGTGTCGTGGCTGTCTCGACAGCCTTAGTCGCCATGGCCGTGTTGTACCAGTTCTCCAGCCAGATTTTTCTGGCAGTAACCTTGTTTTTGTGTTTTTGTGCTGCCATGGTCGGCGCTTCACTGCGCTATCTCCTGCGGCTCAACGGAGCTTCGGTGCTACTCTCGCGCGAGCTTGGGACAAATTTTGTGGAAGCGTTGAACAGCTTGCGATCTATCCGATCCCTGCACAGTGAGCGGTTTGTCAGCAGCAGCTACGCGAAGCAGATTGCCGGTTACGTGAGGCTTTTGTTCCTCATAGAGGCCATCAAGACCGGCGTTAAGTCGTTTCCAGCAGTCTTGCTGCTGGCGATCGCAGCCGTTGTGTTTCGGCCGGGGGAATCCTTTAGCCTCACCGAGGCGAGCATGTTTGCCGGGACCGTGATAGTGATCCGCATTTTTGCGGCGTTGGGCCAGTTGGTTACAGCCGGCTCACAATTGTTGACAGATGTCCGTGCGGTTGGCGATATCCGGGCGTTGACGGGCGCTGAGGATGTGGTCGCAACGCATCCGGGCATTTGCCCAGGGATCGCCATCGGCAGCGTTAGCTTGGAGCATATCCACTACGGCTATGGTCAGCATGCCCATGTGCTGAATGACGTGAGTTTTCGCTTTGAACATGGAAAAACCTACGCGATCATCGGACCCTCTGGCTCGGGAAAATCAACCCTGGCCGACATCTTGCTCGGGTTGGTGTCGCCCCAGCGCGGCACGCTGCGGTTCAATGAAGGTGCGCTGGCAATGGACGCTGCGCGCGCGCGCATGATGCTGGTGGAGCAACAACCCAAAATTTTCTCGACAACCGTGCGTGACAACCTGCTATTTGGTTACTACGCTACCGATGCGGCCCTATGGGACGCGCTGCATATGGTCGACATGGAAGCCCAGGTACGCAAGATGCCGGGTGGTCTGGATGCACCCTTGAGTTATCTCGGCGAGAACCTTTCAGGCGGGCAACGCCAGAGGATTGGAATCGCCCGTGCCCTCGTACGCAACCCAGACTTGTTGATACTCGACGAGGCGACCAGCGCATTGGACGGCGCCACCCGCGCGCTGGTGGTACGCAACATCCGCTGTCGCCTGCAAGAGGGCATCATTGTTTTTATCACCCACGATACCGAAATCGCAGGTCTGGCCGACGATGTGTTGGTGGTTGCTAGAAACAACGACGCGCCAGCGGGAGATTCATGAAGGAGACCACCGCACCTTCACCGGTTGTATTGTTTTGCTACAACCGGCCCGAGCATCTTGCGCGTAGCGTGGCGTCGTTATTGGGTAATCCGGAATCCGCCGCTACCCATCTGACGGTGTATTGCGATGCAGCCAAGGGTGTTCATGATGCTGCGGCGGTCGATGCGGTGCGACGCTACGTGACGACGATCCGCGGATTTGCGTCAGTCACACCTGTCTACCGCTCGACCAACATGGGTCTGGCCAGGTCGATCATCGACGGCGTAAGCAGCTTATTGCGGGTCCATGACAGGTTAATCGTCCTGGAAGACGACCTTTTGCTATCCCCGCACTTCCTCAGCTTCATGAATCAGGGGCTCAGTTGCTATCAGCATGACGACCAGGTGGCGAGTATCCATGGTTATTGCTATCCCATCCGCACGCCGTTGCCCGATACCTTTTTTTTGCAAGGCGCAGACTGCTGGGGCTGGGCCACCTGGTCGCGCGCCTGGGCGCATTTCGAGGCCGACGGTGAAAAACTGCTGAACGAATTGCGCCAACGCAAGTTGGCATCGGATTTCGACATGGACGGGAGTTACCCCTATACGCGGATGCTGCGAGGCCAGATATCCGGTCGGAACGACTCCTGGGCCATCCGCTGGCACGCCTCGTGTTACCTCAAGGGCTTGCTGACACTGTATCCGGGCCACAGCCTGGTCGAGAACATTGGCAACGACGCCAGTGGTACTCACTGCGCGCCTACCGACGTTTATTCCGGGAATATGGGTTTGGCTACAGTTGGAGTTCGTCGAATACCGTTGGAACCCTCGGAAGTTGCTCGGGCTGGATTTGTCGAGTTCTTCACGAGCAGTCGGGAGAGTCTGTTGCAGAAGCTGACGCGGCGAGTATCCAGAAGCCTTGGGGGCGTTAGATGAGCCTCAGGCACAGACTCCGAAGAGTGCTGCCGCCGGTACTGGTGGAAGAGCTGCGCCGGATATCTGCCGGGGGCATCAGGTTCTCCGGCGACTATCCGAACTGGCAAGCTGCTTGCGGCGACGCCATAGGATATGGCAGTGAAGAAATCCTGCGCAGGGTGACCGACGCGACCAGGCAGGTTGTGGCCGGCAAGGCAGTTTTTGAACGCGATTCTGTTCTTTTTGCCGAGCTTGCCTACCCGTATCCTGTGCTCG
>JANOCN010000723.1:0-2069 GCA_031412185.1 Betaproteobacteria bacterium
AGAACGTCGGCGCGGTGTAACAGATGGTCGCGCCGCTGTCAAAGATCAGCTCTGCCATGGCCTGCGGCGTGTAGGCGACGTCCGGGAAATACACTGACGCCCCGGCCCACATCGGGAAAATCAGCATGCCGCCCAAGCCAAAAGTAAAGGCCAGTGGCGGCGAACCCATCACGATATCGTCGGTGCGCGCACGCAGGATATGGCGCGGCCAGGTCTGGCAGGCTGCCAGCACATCGCGGTGCGTATGCACTGCGGCTTTGGGCTTGCCCGTGGTGCCCGAGGTGAATGCCAGCAACGCGATATCGGTGGCACTGGTGGGGCACGCGGTGAATGTGCCATCCTTGGATGCGGCAAGCTTCTCCAGCGAATCTGGTGCGAGCCCAGCCGCGTCCCCGTGTGCCCCTTCGACTGGCTCAGGGCGAACCGCCGTAGAAGCAGCAACCGTGGTGGCCGCAGAAACCGTGCCGAACGCCACGATGGTCCCCAGCTTCGGGTAGAGCTTTTGGGCAAGTTGCAACTCCACCAACAGCCGGGTGTCGCACAAGGCAAGCACTGGTTGGGCTTTGTCGATGATGTCGCCTAGTTCTTTGGCGCGCAGCAAGGGCATGGTGGCCACCGCCACCAGCCCGGCCTTGACCACCGCCAGCCAGGCCAGCGCCATTCCGATCGAATTGCCACCACGCAGCAGCACCCGATTGCCGGGCACCAAAGCGAAGTCCTGCACCAGCACCTGCGCGATGCGGTTGACCCGGTCCAGCGCTTGGGTATACGTCAGGGTGAGCGTAGGAGAACGCAGCATGGGTCGGTCACCAAAGCCGTTTTGCAGCGCTTTGTCGAGCAACGCCTCGACCAGATTGGCTTGCGCCGGGAACTGTAACTCCGGTGCATCAAACAGCAGCGTCGGCAACGCGTCAGGTGCGGGCAGGTGCTGGTGCACAAAACGGTCGGTCTGGGCGGAGTTGGCCATGGTTCAGCCTCCTGACAAAACGTTGGGCAGCGACTTGAGTGACTTGAGTATGGCCTTGCCGATGATGAGCTGCTGTACTTCGGTCGCACCTTCGTAGATACGCAGCGACCGTATGTCGCGGTAGAGGCGCTCCACCTTGGTACCCACCTTGACGCCCAGACCACCGTGCATTTGCAGCGCCATGTCGATCACCCGTTGCGCGTTTTCAGTCGCGGTCATTTTGGCCATTGCAGCCTGTGCGGAATAAGCCTGGGCCTGCGCCGGTGTGGCGGTGCCCACGCAGTCGCGCAGCCAGGCGGCACGGTAGGTGAGCAACGCCGCCGCGTCCACCAGCGCGGCCATCTCACCGAGCTTGGCCTGGGTCAGCTGAAAGTCCGCCAGCCGCTGGCCAAACATCGGCCTTCGCTGTGCGTAGGCTACCGCCTCGTGCAAGGCCCGGCGCGCCATGCCCAGCGCGGCCGCCGCAACCGACGCGCGAAAGATGTCCAGCGTCTGCATGGCCAGCTTGAAGCCACCGTGCAAAGGCCCGAGTTGGGCGCTGGCCGGGATACGGCAGTGGGTAAACTTGAGTGTTGCCAGCGGATGTGGTGCCATCACCTGGATATGCTCCGACGCATCCAGCCCGGCTGTTGTGGCGTCCACAATAAACGCCGTGATGCCACGAGTGCCAAGCGCTGCATCGGTCTTGGCGAAGACACAGTAGTAGTCGGCGATGCCACCGTTGCTGATCCAGGTCTTGGTGCCGTCCAGCACCACGTTGCCGGGGGACGAAGCGCCGCCATGCTCGAAACGCGCCGTCATGGCCATGGCGCCGACGTCCGACCCTGCTTCGGGCTCGCTCAATGCAAATGCAGCAATCTTGTCGCCCCGTGCCACTGCGCCCAGATAACTTGCCTGCTGCTGTGGGTTGCCAGCCAGCGTGATGGCCCCACTGCCCAGGCCTTGCATGGCAAATGCAAAGTCGGCCAGCGGTGAATAAAACGCCAGCGTCTCGCGCAGCACCACCAGCGCACGCGAATCGAGTTGCTCCAGCGCACCACCAAAAGCCGCCGGCACACAGTAACGCAGCCAGCCGTGGTCGCCCAGCAAACGCACCCACTGG
>JANOCN010000724.1:0-7953 GCA_031412185.1 Betaproteobacteria bacterium
AGCCCCTGATGGCGCAAAAATACAGTGCAACGCCAGTGTTGGCGACTGGTTCGAGGTGCGCGGCGAGATACTGCATTTCCCGCCCGGGCAGGGATTCTCGATGTACTCGCTGGCGGCATTGCTTCCCTTGTTGCCGGCCAAACAACGGGCCACCCACCCGAACGACTGGATGAGCACCGACGCGGAAGTGGCTTGCCCCGACCCGCATTGCCCGACCCGCTTTCGTATCACGCGCCTGGGGCAACGGGTGTTTCACCATGCCGACACCACCGCGGTGCCGTTGGCCACGCCGGACGCCACATGAACCCAGCGCTACCGAATGTCGAAACCACCGAGCTTGCGCCCGGCTACCGCATACCGCGCATTATCCGCGGCGGCTGGCAGTTGTCGGGCGACCATGGTGCGGTGGACCGCGAGCGCGCGCTGACCGAAATGGCCGCTTTCGCGGCGGCGGGGTTGAACACGGTCGATGGTGCCGACATCTATACCGGGGTCGAAGACATGTACGGCGAGTTCAATACTCGCCGGACTGCAGCCGGGCTGCCGCGCTTGCAGGTACATACAAAGTTTGTGCCCGACTACGGCGACCTGGCGCGGGTGGATGCGGCCTACGTGCGGCGCATCATCGAGCGCTCGTTGCAGCGGCTGCGCACCGAGCGGTTGGATCTGGTGCAGTTCCACTGGTGGGACTATGCGGTACCCGGCATGGTCGAGGCGGCGCTGGAGCTCGAAGCGCTGCGCCGCGCCGGGCTGATTGCCAGCATAGGCGGGACCAACTTCGATACCCCTTGCACCGCCGCCATGCTCGACGCCGGGGTGCCACTGGTCAGTATGCAAGTGCAGTATTCGCTGCTGGACCGCAGGCCGCAGCAGCAACTGGCAGCCCTGTGTGTGGCGCGGGGTTTGCAGTTGCTTTGTTACGGCACCTTGGCTGGTGGTTTCTTCTCCGAGCGCTGGCTCGGCCAGCCGGAGCCCGGCAGCGAGCTGACGAACCGCTCGCTGATCAAATACAAGCTCGTGATCGACGAGTTCGGTGGTTGGGCCGCTTTTCAGGAGCTGCTACGCGCCCTGGCGTCGATCGGTGCGCGGCACGGTGCCCGCATCGCCACCGTGGCGACACGCTGGGTACTGGACCAGCCGGGCGTGGGTGCGGCGATTGTGGGCGCGCGTTATGCCGACCGGCTCGACGACACGCTGGGTGTGTTCGGGCTGCGCCTGGACCAGCAAGACCATACTTTGCTGGCGCGCATTCTTGCAGACCATCCGGGGCCGGGCGGCGACACCTACACTCTGGAGCGTGACAAGACGGGTCGCCACGGACGCATCATGAAGTACGAACTCAACAAATCCTGATTTTCAACCTGACTTTTCAACCCCACCGGAGATTGGCAAATATGCGCTTTTTGTTGTCCACCACCGCCTTGGCAGCCTTGGCCGCCCTGGCTCCACTTTCTGCATCGGCCCAGTCCCCTGCGTGCACCCACACCGCAGGCATGGTGGTGTCGCTGACCGGTGCGGCCGGCCGTTTTGGCCAGGCCGCCAGCAAGTCGGTCGAGCTGGCTTTCAACGAGCTGAACGCTGCCGCTGGCGCACAGGGCATCGCAGGCTGCAAATTGGCCTTTGACCTGCGCGATGCCCAGAGCCAGGGTTCGGTGGCGGTGGACCAGGCGCGCCAGTTGGTGGACCTGAAGAAAGTGCCTGCCATCATCGGCGGCATCATCAGCTCGGTCTCGATCCCTATGGTGACATCGGTCACCGGGCCGGCCGGGGTGGTGCAGATATCACCCGCCTCGTCGTCGCCCACTCTGACCCGGCTGGCGGTGGAAGGCAAAACCAACGGCTGGTTCTTTCGCACCATCACCAGCGACGCGCTGCAGGGCACGGCAGCAGCCAAATACGCCATGGACCAGGGCTTGCGGACCCTGACTGTGATCCATGTCAACAACGACTTCGGCGTGAACATGCTGGCCGAGTTCCGCAAGGCCTACGAGGCGCTGGGCGGCAAGCTCACCAGCATCACCCCCTACAACCCGGCGCAGCCCTCGTACAACGCCGAGGTAACCAGCGCGCTCAAGGGCGACCCACCGGCGCTGTATTTCATTGGGTACCCGGGCGACGGCACCACCATCGTGCGCACCTGGATCCAGCAGGGTGGCCCGCAGCGCTTCTTGCTCAACGACGGCATGAACGCGGCCGACTTCATCAAGGGCGTCGGCCCGCAGTTCCTCACCAATGCGTTTGGCACGTCGTCGGGCACCACCACCACCCCGTCGACCGAATATTTTGCCAAGGCCTACCCGGCCATGAGTGGCGGTTT
Organism: Betaproteobacteria bacterium; assembly: GCA_031412185.1. Classification (GTDB taxonomy): domain Bacteria; phylum Pseudomonadota; class Gammaproteobacteria; order Burkholderiales; family Burkholderiaceae_C; genus CAISIP01. Next base: position 2,318 of record JANOCN010000724.1, read on the forward strand.
CGACGCGGGTGCCCCCGCAGCCGACCGCGCTTTTGACGCCGGCGCGATCCTCGGTCTGGCGATCGCCCACGCGGGCAAGTTCGAGGCTGCCGGTATTCGCGACTCCATCCGCAAGGTTACCGAACCGGGTGGCGAAGTGGTGCACGCCGGGCCCCAGGGTTTTGCGCGCGCCCTGCAACTGATCCGTGAGAAGAAGCCGGTGCGTTATGTGGGTGTGATCGGTGGTGTGCAGTTCGACAAAAATGGCGATATCGTCGGCCCGTTCCGCACCTGGCGCATCACCAATGGCGAGGTCACCACGGTGGGCCAGATGTCGGTCGAGGACGTACAGGCGATCCAGGCACGGTTACCCAAGTGACTGGTACGGCTCCGACTGCCAGCAGCACGCGGCCCGAGCGTACGCTGCTGGCACCCGGGCTGGAAATTTCGCGCATCGTCACCGGCCTGTGGCAGGTTGCCGATATGGAGCGCGGCGGCACACTGCTCGACCCGGTGCGTGGCGCGGCGTCCATGGCGCAATATGCGGCGGCGGGGTTCGATACCTTTGACATGGCCGACCACTATGGCTCGGCCGAAGTCATCACCGGCAACCTGCTGGCCAGCCCGGCCGGGCGCGGCGTGCGTGCTTTCACCAAGTGGTGTCCCCCACCCGGGCCGATCAACGCAGCGCTGGTGCGCGAAGGTGTGCAGCGCGCGCTGGACCGGCTGCAGGTGCCCTGTATCGACCTGCTCCAGTTTCACTGGTGGACGTTCGAGCATCCGGGGTACATCGATGCCATGGTCGGGCTGGCGCGGCTGCGCGAAGAGGGCCTGATCTCCCACCTGGGGCTGGCCAATTTCGACACTGCGCACCTTCGGCTGCTACTGGCCGAAGGCATCCCCATCGCCAGCAACCAGGTCTGCATCTCGTTGCTGGACCGGCGTGCCACCGAAGACATGGCGCACCTGTGCCTGGAGCGCGGCGTGCGTTTGCTGGCCTATGGCGTGCTGGGCGGTGGATTCCTGAGCCAACGCTGGCTGGGTGCCAGTGAGCCTACTGAGGTGGTGGACTGGAGCAAGATGAAATACCAGCGCTTCATCGACGCTGTGGGTGGCTGGGCGGCGCTGCAGGCGGTGTTGCGCGCGGCCAGCCAGATTGGGGCCAAACATGGGGTCTCGTTGTCGAACGTGGCGACGCGCTGGGTGCTGGAGCAGCCGGCCGTGGCAGCGGCGATAGTGGGCGCGCGGCTCGGCGAATCGGAGCACCGCGCCGACAACCTGCAGCTGTTCACGTTTGCGCTGGACGACGAAGACCAAAGCCGCCTGGCGGCCGCTTTTGCACAGACCCGGCGTTTGCCTGGCGACTGCGGCGACGAATACCGCCGGCCGCCGTTCCTTACGGCTTCGGGCGACTTGAGCCACCACCTGGACGCGATGCCACCGGTGTGGGCTCGTGCGCCGGTCGCTGGCCGTGCCGAGCGTTGGACGGTAGACAGCGGCAGCGTATGGGAGCCGCTGGCCGGCTACTCCCGCGCGGTGCGCGTGCGCGAGCGCATCCTGGTCTCTGGCACCACCGCCACCCATGGCAGCGGGCAGCTGATCGGGCGCGACGACGCGGCCGTTCAGGCCACCTACATACTTGACAAGATCACGGCCAGTATCAAGGCGCTCGGGGGCCGGCTGGAGGACGTGGTGCGAACCCAGGTCTACCTGAGCGACGCCCGCGACTGGAGGGCGGTGAGTGCGGTACACGGGAGTTACTTTGGCAACATTCGACCCGCCAACACGATGCTGCAGGCGGGTGCCTTGGTGGGCGACGGCTACCGGGTGGAGATAGAAGCCGAAGCCATTCTGGACAGCAGCGGGGCGGCGTGATGGACGTGCGACCGCTCGCCCCGGCCTGCGGCGCCGAAGTGTTCGGCATCGATCTGGTTGCCGCATCGGCGCTGGAGATGCAGGCGGTCTGGCAGGCCATGGCCTGCCACTCGGTATTGTTCTTCCGCCACCAGAAACTCACCCCCACCCAGCAACTGGAAGTGACGCAGCGTTTTGGCACCATCCTGCGGGTGCCTTACATACAACATCTGGACGACTACCCCGACATCATCGCGGTGCGCAAGGAAGCCGACGAGCGCAAGATCAGCACCTTTGGCGGCACCTGGCATTCCGACTTTTCGTTTCTGGACGAGCCGCCCAGCTTCACGTTGTTGTATGCGCTGGAGCTGCCGGCCCTGGGCGGAGACACCTTGTGGGCCAGCCAGTACGCGGCCTACGAGGCCCTCTCACCTGGTCTGCAAAAGTTGCTCGACCCACTGCGCGCCATCCAGAGCGCCTGGCCGCACGGTACCAAGGGGCCGGGTGCGGGTACAGCGGTGAGCCGGTCCATCGGCATGGTGCGCGGTGACCCGGGGGCCGACCGCGAAATCGCACAACCGGTGGTGCGGGTACACCCGGTCACCGGCCGCAAGGCGCTGTTTGTGAACCCGGTCTACACGCAATACTTTGAGGGCATGACTGAGGCCGAATCACGACCTCTGTTGCAGTACTTGTTCCAGCACGCGGTGCAGGCAGAATTCACTTGCCGTCTGCGCTGGGTATCCGGCACCCTGGCGGTGTGGGACAACCGCTGCCTGCTGCACCTGGCCGTCAACGACTACGACGGCAGCCGCAGGTTGCTGCACCGCACGACGGTGGCGGGGGAGCGGCCGGTGGGGCCTTGAAAATCAGCATGCCCGCGTCTGGGCATGGCCGACATCTTACGCCCGCGTCCTGCTTCGCTGCGTTGCAAGTAGCAGCAGGCCCAAGCCGAGCAGGGCGATCGAGCCTGGTTCTGGAACGTCTTGCGCAGAGAACAGAGATGCCTGCAGCGCGGCTTCATTGACGGCGTAGACATTACGCATGGCATCCGCCATGGGGTTAGGCCCGGCACCATTCAAGTAGTAGTCCAGCGGAATGGTTGAGTAGTAGACCGATCCGGCGCCGAACCCGTAATAGAAGTCGACGATGTGCGTAGCGTCAGTCTGGCTGAACACTGGCACTGCGCCTCCGGGAAGGGATGCCAGAAGCGCATAACCGTGACTTGACGAGGTTCCGCCATCGAGCGTCGTGTTGCCGATTACACCGCCAGGACCATTGGTGACGAGCGTACCGCCAGTGACGATATCGATGCTCTGAGCGTCGGCGAAGGAGCGCACGAAGCTCACCCCACCTGCTCCTGGAATCAGGGCAGCATTTGAGTCTACGCCACCACCCACATACCGATCATGGTAGGAGAGCACTCCGCCACCGAACACGAATGCGTTAATGGCGGCTGAATTTGCGACTACCGCAGACGGAGCGGCACCGTTGTTACCATTCAGAACCCATAGCACATCGATACCCGCGAGATCACCGGCGGTGAGCCCACCCAATGCGACCGAATTGTGACCAGCCGCTGTGATGGCACCGGTAGGGTTCGCATCGCCAAACCAACCAAATGTGACAGGTGCTGCAATCGCTGACAGGGAGACCAGCGCTCCCAGAATCAGAGTAGACAGGGAAGATAGAAGGCGCTTCATGTGGGACCTCACTTTTTTTGCAATGGGTTGTTGAATTCGGCGCACATAGTGAAGCAAGGGGCATGCCAGAAGCATTGTTCCTTTATATTTCAATGGCTTATCGGCGGCAGATGCGATGTGTTCAGAAAGATTGTAAGAAAATGCGACATCTCTGGAATCAAGGCGGCGCGGTCGCCCAGCTCGGCTTTGGTTGGCCCGTTTCGGCATGACACGCATCTACAGCTTCCCGCCGCTGACCAGCCCGCTGGCACGCGTGCTGATCCTCGGCTCCATGCCTGGTGTCGCATCGCTGCGGCTGAAGCAGTACTACGGTCACCCGCAAAACGCCTTCTGGAAGATCGTGAGCGACGTAGTTGGGCTGGATGCCAGCGCCAGCTACCCGCAGCGCAGTGCAGCCCTGGTGCAGCACCGGCTGGCTTTGTGGGACGTGCTGGCAGCTTGTGTGCGGGAAGGGAGCCTGGATTCCAGCATCGATAAGGGCAGCATGGTGCCCAACGACTTTGCTGGCTTCTTCATGCGGCATCCGCACATCAGCCTGGTCTGTTTCAACGGCACTGCTGCGGCAAACATTTACCGCAAACGTGTGTTGCCGTACTTGCCGGTGCACCTGGCCATTGACTACATCTGCCTGCCGTCCACCAGCCCAGCCCATGCAGGTATGACATTTGCGGCCAAGGCCCATGCATGGCAAGCGGTCCGCGTGAGGCTGACCGCTGTCCTGGCGTGATGCCGGGGTCCGAGGATGCGAACCAGCTTTCTGTGTACGGCGCACACGCGCAACCGGTCCGCGCTGCTTGACGGATGTAGCCATGCCCACGATACTCATTTTCCAAATCTCACCCTATAAGAGACTAAGCTGATGACGCATCCCAAACCCCCGCTTCCGACCGTTCCGCCAACTTTCACGGCACCCAAGTTCGACGTAACCGTGAAGCCTGCCGGGACCATGAATCTCCCCGGTTTTTTTCCGTTCTACTATGCCGGCATCCAGTCGATCTGGGTTTATTGGCGGGTAGAGCGTTCGCTGCTGGACGAGTACCTGCGCGACAAGGGCATGCAGCCGGCGCGTTTCAGCGACGGCGGCGACACCGGCCTGGTGAACATCAACTTCTTCAATGCTGCGGCGCTGTACGGTTTCGGGCAACCGGGCAACCCGGGTGTGGGGGGCTTCAACGAGACCGAGGTAAACATCGTGGGGTATGCGTCGGCGGTGGAGGCCGGTGTGCCGACCAGCTACACCTTGCGCGAATTTATCTCCGGCGCCGACCAGACCAAACGTATCGGTGTCTACCGCGTGTGGGTCGCCTGCGACAACGCGGTTGCCGTGGCTGCGGGCCAGCAACGGTATTTCGAGAACAAGTTTCTGGTGGACTACGCCTACAACGTACCCAACCTCAATAACAACCCGGCGCAAGCTGAATACCAGTGGACCTGCTCTGAGGCCACCGGGGGCGCTGGCACGCTGGACCCGGACGCGTTCATCTACCGGGGCAATGTGAACCTGGCCGGTCTGACCCCGGTACCCGGCAACCCGTCGGAGTGGATCGACCTGAGCTTCGATACCGGCAGCAAACGCGTGGTGGCGTCACGGCGCAACTACTTTGGTCTGGTCGACACCTTCTTTGTCAGTGGTGCCCCGGCCAACCCGGTACGCATCGAGTTTGGCAACAGCAAACACCCGATGCGCGCCGACATGGAGCGGCTCATCGGCAACCGGCCGGCGTTTGCCGTTCAGCGCTTCGTCAGCGCGCCCGTCATAGCGGAAGCCAGCCCGTATTACGCAGACTTGTAGCCGGCTGCCCGGCGTTTTCTCATGAAGTTTGAAGAGCTTCTAGACGAAGTTGTGGAGTTGTTGCGCCGCCGCGGGCGCATGACCTACCGTGCCTTGAAGCGGCAATTCGAGCTGGACGACGAATACCTGGCGGACCTGCGCGATGAGTTGATCAAGGGCCAGCGGCTGGCGGTGGATGAAGGTGGCGAGGTGCTGGTGTGGGCCGGCCCACAGGCTGCGGCCCCGGCCCCGACCGATGTTCCCGTGGTGACCTCCCCCGCGCCGGTGCAGCACCCAGCGATGACGACTCCGTCACCGGGTCCGAAGGG
>JANOCN010000725.1:0-6562 GCA_031412185.1 Betaproteobacteria bacterium
GATGTAGTCCTGGCGCAGCACCTCCAGCATGGCCGAACGGGTGATGCGCGCCAGCAGGCCGATCTGCAGCAGGGCCAGCGAGACCGCGGGTAAAGTGGCCGCGCGCAGCCACCCCAAGAAGTTGACGCCAGGCTCCACATACCCGCCGGTGGGGAACCAGCCAAGCTGTACCGAGAACAGCAGAATCAGCACCAGACCGAGCCAGAAGTTGGGCAGCGACACTCCGAGCAGCGCCACCACCATCACCGACTGGTCTACCCAGGTGTTGTGCCGCAGCGCGGCAACAACACCAGCGCCCAAGCCGACCACCAGGGTCAGCACCATCGAATACAGCGCCACCGACACGGTGGCCGGGAGCCGCTCGATGATCGCGTCCTTGACCGGCTGCCCCAGCAGCAGTGAACGGCCCAGGTCACCTTGCGCCAGGTTGCCGTAGAAACTCAGGATCTGCTCCAGAAAGGGCTTGTCCAGACCCAGGTTCTTGCGGATGACCTCGATCTCCGCCGCTGTGGCATTGCTGCCACCCATCACCACTGCCGGGTCTCCCGGCACCAGCTTGATGAGGCAAAAGGAAAGCAGGCTGACGAGCAGCAGCAACGGGATGCTTTGCAGCAGCCGTTTTGCCATGAAGGTCAGCACTGCGCCCCCTCGGGCTGGCTCCTGCCTGCCCCTCGTGCGCAATCCACTGCAATGCGCCGCAGAATCAATTGGTCAGCCAGACGTTCGACAGGCGCGGCGTGTAGTAAGGCCTGTAGCCCTCTACATTGGAGCGCACCGCCTGGGTCTTGGGTGCGACGCCAAACGGAATCGCCATCACCTGGTCGAGCGCTATGCGTTGGGCGCGCGCAAACGCCGCCTGGCGCCCAGGCAAGGTGGGCGCGTTGTTGACCTCGTTGAACGCTGCCATGAACGCCGGGTCCACCTTGTTGTCCTTGGGCCGGTAGACCGGGTTGGGTTCTGCCATCTGGCGCAGCGTCTGCGGACCGCCCAGAGCGATCACGGTGATCCAGCCGGTGAAGAACACATTCCAGCCCGCAGTCTCCTTCTGGCTGCGCTGCAAGGCGGCCGGCCAGTCGAGCACCACCAGTTCGGCATTCATGCCCGCAGCCTTGAGCTGCTCGGCCATTACCAGCGCGGTGTTGTACATGGTGGGGAAATCGCGGTTGGTCAGCAACTCGATTTTTTCGCCCTTGTACCCGCCTTCCTGCAATAGCTGCCTGGCCCGGGCTCGATTCTTCTGGTTGAGCAGCTCTTTGCCCGAATCGGTGAAGTACTGCATGCCGGGAAACTGGAAGCCCGGATTGAGTTTGTACTGGCCTTCGTGCGCAGCTTCCATGATTTCGTCAAAATCCATTGCGGCCAGCATCGCCTGGCGCACCTTCGGGTTGTCGGTGGGCGGCGCGGAGAAGTTGGGATAAGCCACATTCATCCAGAAGGTCTCGAGCCGCGCCAACTTGATGGCCTTGTTTTCGCCCAGGCGCTTCTGCGACGCTGCCGGCACGTCCTCCACTGCGTGGATTTCTCCCACCTCCAGCGCAGCGGTGCGCGCAGCCGCCTCCGTCATCATGCGAAAGGTGATGGTGTCGACGCAGGCCCGCTTGTTGCCACCGTAACCCATGAGTTGCGTGTGGCGGGTGTCGGATTTGTAGCCATCAAAGCGGCGCAGCTTCACAAAACTGTCGGCGCGGAACTCCTCCAGCCGGAACGGGCCGGTGCCGACAACCGGCAGCTGCTGTGCCGCCGCCTGAGCGTTCTCGGCCGGGATGATGACGATTGGCACGGTGAACGAAGACAGCGCCTCGATAAACAGCGGGCGCGCCTCCTTGAGCGTAATCACGAAGGTATTCGCATCGGGGGTGGCCCATTTTTCAATCGGGTCCAGGATGGAGCGGTCCACACCTACGCGCTTGTAGCGCTCGAACGATGCCATCACATCGGCAGACGTCATGGTCTTGCCATTGTGGAACTGAATGCCCTGGCGCAACTTGAAGGTATAGGTCTTGCCGTCCGGGCTCAGCACCATACTCTCGGCCAGCTCCAGGATCGGGTTCATGGATTCGTCGCGGGTGACCAGCGACTCATAGACGTTCAGCGCCACATTGCGGGTTGCCCCCGCGTTCGAGGTGTGCTGGTCCAGGCCGGGGACCTTGGACTCCAGCGCGAATATGAGGTCCCCGCCTGTGCGCGGGCAGCGAAATGGCTGCCCCTGGGCCTGCGCCGTTGCGGATACCACGCAGGCCACCACGGCCATACTGGCCAAAGCAACACTCTTTATGGATGGTCGTTTAGTCTTCATTACCTGTTACTCCTTCAGTTACTGCCGCCGTGAGGCTGCGATGGATTGCCGAAAAAAACTCCCTGGACAAAAAATTACCGTGCGCCGCTCAAAATATGCGACGCGACGCGATGCGATGCAATGTGATCGCGGGCGGGTGCATCAGATTAGTTCTGGCGCTCTCAGCCATTTGCCACTCCTTTGCCGAGCCGTCGTGGGCGTACCTTGCGGCCATCCGGCGTGGCACGCGAGGAAACATGCGGCGCAAATTCCACCGCCAGCACACGCTGGCGCCAGGCAAAACTACCGGTCTCCAGCCTCGCCAGCAGCGCCTGGCCACCTTCTTCGCCAAGCTGGAATGCGGGGGACAACACAGTGGTGAGCTCGGGGCTCGCGTAACGCCAGAAATCGAAGCCGTTGAAGCCGGTCACCCGTGCGTCTTCAGGCACCCGAAGGCCCCGCGCGATCAACAGCTTCATGGCGGCGATGGCCATGCGGTCGTTGCCGCCAATCACTACATCGGGCGCGCCATGGGTTTGGATATGTTTGGCGAAAGCCGCCTGGGTGGCGTCGTACGACTCATCACCGCAACGCAACACATGGAAAGCGGGGGGCTGGGCCAGCAGCGCCAGTACCGAGCGCACACCGGTCTCACGCCGCTCCATCGCCGCCCATGCCACACTGGGCACCAGCATCACAGCGTGTCGGCTGGAGTGTTCGAACAAGTGCCGGGCCAGCTCGGCTCCGCCAGCGGTGTCGTCCTGGATCAGCGAACATCCATCGCTCACTGAATCGGGTAGTTCGTCCTGGATCAACACCACCGGCTGGCCGAGTGCCGCAACCTGGGCGATGGTGCGGGTGCGTTGTTCCAGACCGCCCGAGGTAAGCAGACAGATTCCGTCGCTCTCGATACGCTTGAGCAGCGGCACGGACGCCAGCGAGGTGATCGATGCACCTTGCAACACAATCGAATAACCGGCTGGGTACAACACATCGTTCAGGCCTGCCAGCATGGCCGCGGTAAAGGGGTCGGACAGGTAATGGGCGGAAGGGTCGACCACGATCACACCCACCGTCATACGCCGGTTGGTGCGCAACTGGCGTGCATTGGCATGTGGCCGGTAGTCGAGCCGCTCGCAGGCGGCCAGCACCCGCGCCTTCATTTTTGCGCCGACCTGACCACTGCGCCCGTTGATCACGTTGGACACGGTCATGGGCGTAGTGCGCGCAAGGTGCGCCACATCGCGCAGCGTTGCCGGGCTGCCGGCTGCGGCAGTTCTGGCACCAGAGACAACACGCGTCACCATCAGTGCGACTCCCGCGGCACGTCGCTGCCCGACCCGCCCACCAGAAAGCCCAGGTCCACACCCTGGTCGGCCTGCAACACATGATCTACATAGAGTTTCTCCCAGCCGCGTGTGTAGGGCGACTGGAACGCCTGCCGTGTGGCGCGTCGCTGCGCCAACTGTGTAGCATCTACCTCCAGATGCAAGCTTCGGGCCGGTACGTCGATCTCGATCCAGTCGCCGTCTTGCACCAGTGCCAGCGGGCCCCCAGCGGCAGCCTCTGGTGCAACATGCAAAACGACGGTGCCAAACGCGGTGCCACTCATCCGTGCGTCGGAAATGCGCACCATGTCGGTCACCCCACTTTGCAGCAGCTTGGCTGGTATGGGCAGGTTGCCGATCTCGGCCATGCCGGGGTAACCGCGTGGGCCACAATTCTTGAGCACCATGACGCTGGACGCATCCACCACCAGGTCGGGGTCGTGGATACGCGCCTTCAGGTCATCGGCGCCCTCGAAGACAACGGCACGACCACGGTGGCGCATCAGGGCCGGGGTGGCGGCGGAAGGCTTGATCACCGCGCCGCAGGGTGCCAGGTTGCCGCGCAACACCGCGATACCGCCCTGTGACTTGAAGGGCGCGTCGAGCGGGAAAATCACGTTGCGGTCGAATACCTGTGCGCCGTCGATGAAGCCGCCCATCGTGGTGCCGATGACGGTGGGCTGGTCCAGGTCAAGATACGGCTCTATCTCCTTGAGCACGGCGGGTACACCACCGGCGTAATAAAAGTCTTCCATCAGGTATTTTCCGGAGGGCATCAGGTTGACCAGGCACGGCACATCGCGGCCATAGATGTCCCAGTCGTCCAGTCCGAAATCCACACCCAGCCGGCCTGCCAGTGCGATCAGATGCACCACGGCATTGGTCGAACCACCCAGCGCTGCGTTGAGCCGCACCGCGTTGGCAAACGCCGGTTTTGTCAACACCTTCGACAAACGCAGGTCCTCGTGCACCATCTGCACCGCGCGGCGGCCCGATTCGAACGCCAACGCCTGGCGACGTGAATCCACGGCGGGAATCGCGCCGTTCTGCGGCAACGCCACGCCCAGGCCTTCACACAGGCTGGCCATGGTGGAGGCGGTGCCCATGGTCATGCAGGAGCCCGCACTGCGCGACATCGCTGCCTCGGCCGCCATGAAGGTGTCCATCGACATGGTGCCTGCGGCCACTGCGTCCTTGAAACGGATCACGTCAGTGCCCGAGCCCAGCATACGGCCTTCAAACCGCCCCGACAACATCGGCCCACCCGACACCACTAGCGTTGGCAGGTCCACACTGGCAGCACCCATCAGGCAGGCCGGCGTGGTCTTGTCGCAACCCGCCAGCAGCACCACACCGTCCATCGGTTGCGAGCGTATCGAGGCCTCGACATCCATGCTTGCAAGGTTGCGGAACAGCATGGTGGTCGGCCGCATCAAGGGCTCCGACAAGGACATGACCGGGAACTCCAGCGGGAAACCACCGGCTTCCAGCACACCCCGTTTGACGTGTTCTGCCAGCGCGCGCAGATGGCCATTGCACGGCGTCAGCTCTGACCATGTATTGCAGATGCCAATCACTGGTTTGCCGTCGAACATGCGCGCTGCGTGGCCCTGGTTCTTCATCCAGCTGCGGTAGATGAAACCATACGAGTCCTGGCGCGCGAACCATTCGTCGCTGCGCAGCCCGTTGGGACGCTTCTTGTTTTTGGTTGCGGAATCCGACGCCATGAAATCTGCTCAGACGGTCAGCCCGCCGTGCCACCAGTGGGCGAGCGGATTGGAGTGCAGAATCTGGTCGATGGTCTCAGGTGTCACCTGCGGCAGGCCGGAGCCCTGCACGATACGGTTGACGTTCTGGATACCTTCCACAGAATCGGCAACCGTGGTGAACGGAAAGTCGGTGCCCCAGAAAATCTTGTTGCGGTTGGCGATGGTGTATTCCTGCGCGCAGACCAGGATGTTCCAGTACTGCCAGGGGCGGTAATAGAGTGCGGAAACCTCGCAATACACGTTCGGGTTCTTGCGTGCCACCACAATACATTCCTCGTACCACGGGTGCCCCATATGCGCCATGACCATCTTCAGACCGGGATGGCGGTTGGCGATCGTATCCACATCCAGCGGTCGGCCATACTGGATGGGCGCATTGGCACCATAGGTGGTACCCATGTGCATCGTCAGCGGAAGATTGTGTTTCACCAGGTACTGGTAGACCGGCTCCAGCCGGGGGTCGAGCAGCGATACCCCGTTGTAGATTGGCCCGAATTTCACACCCTTGAGCTCCAGGTCTTCTATCGCATGCACCAGCAGGTCCATGCAGTTGGGCATGCGCGGGTCCAGGCAGGCAAAGCCGATAAATTTCTTCGGGTCGCGCGCCACCAGCCGTGCTGTAACCTCATCATCGCCATCGATGCCGATGGAATCCTTGTAGCGCAACGAAAAAACAATGGCGTGGTCCACTGCACGCATGGCCTCGGCCACGGTGTCAGGATCAGAACGCAGCGGAAATCCACCCGGGCGCGAGAACTTGGCGCTCTCCACATACAGCGGCAGCATCTGGCTGTCGTCATAGACGTTGACATGGCAATCGACAATCATGGCGTAATTGCTCCGGATCAGAGAATGCCGTAGCGCGCGAATACGTCGGCGAGTTTGTCGCCCCGGCGCAGATCCTGCAGCGTGCTGCGTTCGCCCTTGACTTTTTCGAAGGCCAGCGCGAGCACCTCGTGTTCGACGTTTTGCGGCACCACAACGATGCCGTCGGCGTCTCCGAATACCAGATCGCCGCAGCATACCGGCACGCCGGCGCATTCGATCGGAACGTCGATTGCCATGATCTTGCCGCGTCCTTTGGAGTCTAGCGGGGCGATGCCGCCATGGAACACCGGGAAACCCATCGCGAGGATGGGTTTGACATCGCGCACACAGCCGTCCATCAGCGCGCCGGCCGCGCCGCGCAC
>JANOCN010000726.1:0-7218 GCA_031412185.1 Betaproteobacteria bacterium
GCCACCGCCAGCGCGCCCGCATAACGCGCCACCTGGCCAACCGGTGCGAAGTCCGTCAGCGGCTGGAAACCGGCGGTCTTGACGGTGAGCGGCAGCATCACCATGGTGTGGTCGGGGCTCAGCAGCAGGGTGCGGCCATCCGCAGCGGCCTGCTTCAGGGCCTGGGCGGCTAGCTGCCCGCCGGCTCCCGGACGGCTGTCTACCAGCACGGCGCTGCCAAGCTCGTCCTTGAGGTTGTCGGCCAGAATGCGCGCGACCAGATCGATCGTGCCACCGGCCGGAAAGCCCACCAGGATACGGATTGGCGGCTTGTCGCCCTGGGCGACGGCAGGAGTAACGATGAACACGGATACCGCGCAGACGATGGCTGCCAAAACAGCAGCGCTGCTGCTGCGGTGTGCCAGGCGCAGCCATGAGGGGATAAAGTTCGGCATTGGAAACCTCCATTCAAAGTAGAAACACCATGGGAAAAGAATCAAAATCGGTTGGTGGCGGAGTCGGCGGATTCGACCTGCTGGGCCATTTGCCGCATCGTATTCGTATTGGTTGCAACTTTCTGATTTTTAGGATCAACCGGCCATGAAACACCTCACCATACTTACCGGCGCATCGCGTGGCATGGGCCTGGCGCTGGCGCAGCAGTTGTGCGTACCCGACGCTGTGCTGTTATGTATTTCGCGCGCAACGTCGCAACTGTTGGACGATCAGGCGCGGGCGCAGGGCGTGAGCCTGACGCAGTGGTCGGCCGATCTGGCCGATGCCGCGCCGGTTGCGGCCCGGCTGCAGTTGTGGTTGTCTGCGCAGGGCCCCGCCGGTATTGCCAGCGCTACCCTGATCAACAACGCCGGTACAGTGGGTCGCCTCGGGCCGCTGGACCCGCTGGATGCGCAGAATATTGCGACCACATTGCGCGTGGACCTGGAGGCCCCGATGCAGCTCTGCGGCGCGTTTCTCGGTGCCACACGCAGCTGGCGCTTGCCACGCAAGATCCTGAACATCTCTTCGGGGCTGGGCCGTCGGCCGATGGCCGGTGCGGCGCTGTACTGTGCCGCCAAGGCCGGCATGGACCACTTCAGCCGCTGTGCCGCGCTGGACGAAGCCTTGCAGCCACAAGGTGTGCGCATCGTGTCGCTGGCACCGGGCGTGATCGACACCGACATGCAAGCCGACTTGCGCGCGGGCGACCCCGGCGACTTTCCGGACCGGGCCGGTTTCGTGCGCATGAAGGAAACCGGGGCCCTCACATCGCCGTCCGACGCCGCGCGGCGTGTGCTGGACTACCTGGCGCGGGCAGACTTCGGCGACCAGCCGGTGGCCGACGTGCGCGACGCCTGATAGCTCCCCTGCATGGCCGACGCACCCGCGCCCCTTGCATCGCCTGCAGCAAGCGCGCTGGCCCTGTACGCCAAAGTGCTGGCGGCCTCGTCGCTGGATGCCGCCGCGCATGTTTTGGTCGAGGCGCTGACGGCAGACTTCGGATTCACGTTTGCGGCGATTGGCCTGTCGTCGCGCAACCGCATGCAGTTGCTGGCCAGCACCCACCTGGACCAGTCGAACCCGCAGGCCGACTTGCCGCAGGCACTGGTCGGTGCGATGGACGAAGCTGTCGAACAAGGTGTTTCGCTGGCGTGGCCACAGCCGGATACGGCGGGTACGGCGGGTATGGCGGGCATCGCAGGCATGGCAGGCATGGCGGAGGTGGCCGCAGCCGACGCGATCCATGTGGAACATGCGGCATTGCAGCGGCAACTGGGTGGCGCTGTCGCTTCGGTTGCGCTGGGCACTGCGGGCGAGGTGTTTGCTGCCGTGACGGTGGCGCGCCAGGCCGGGCCGTTCGGTGGGGCCGAACTGGCCCATCTGGAGCAGGTACTGGTGCTGGCCGCGCCAGCCCTGCGCTGGATGCACCATGCCGGGCAGCCGTGGCACCGGCGCATGGCGCGCGAACTTGGGCAGGGCTTGTCAACCTTGCGCCAGCCCCGGCGCAGGCGGACACGATGGGTGCTTGCGGCGGGTGTGCTGGCGCTGCTCTTCGCCGCTCTGGCCCCGCTCGAATACGAAGTGGGTGGCCGTGCACGCATCGAAGGCGCGCAGCAGCGCGTGGTGTCTGCGCCCACCGACGGGTTCGTCAAGACAGCCCATGTACGACCCGGCGACACCGTGCGTGCGGGAGACCCGCTGGTGGACTTGATCGAGGGCGACCTGCAACTCGAACGCGGCCGCTGGGCGAGCCAGATCGAGCAGCATGAAAACGCCTATGCGGCGGCCATGTCCAAGGCCGACCGGATGGGTGCCTCCACCAGCATGGCGCGGGTCGGTGAAGCGCAGGCCCAGTTGGCGCTGGTGGAGGAGCAGATAACCCGCGGGCGCATCACGGCGCCGTTTGACGCGGTGGTGATTCAGGGGGACCTGAGCCAGTCCGCCGGTGCGCCGGTGCGCCAGGGCGATACCCTGCTTACCCTTGCCAGCACGGCGGGTTTTCGCGTGATTGTCGAAATCGACGAGACCGACATCGCACGCGTTGCGCCGGGGCAGGCCGGGCGCATGGTGCTGTCGTCGTCACCCTGGGACTCGCAGGAACTGGTGATCGAGCGCATTTCGCCGCTGTCGCGTGCGGTGGACGGTCGCAATATATTCGACGTGCAGGCGCAGCTTTCCGGTGCCCCCCCCAACCTGCGGCCCGGCCTGAGTGGTCGTGCGGGATTTGTGGTCGGACGCATGCCACCGCTGTGGGCCTGGACGCGGCATGTGCTCGACCGGATACGCCTTGCCTGGTGGTCATGGCTGGGTTAGTACGGCGATGACGAGCGTGCACAGCCCGCGCTGGCACCGGGTAGCCACGCTCAAACCTTGCCTGTCGCCGCAGCTGCGCTTGCAACGGCAGCGGGTTCGCGGGGATACCTGGTACTTGCTGGGCAACCCGGCCAGCGGACGCCTGGTGCGGCTGAACCCGGCCGCCTGGGCACTGGCCGGGCGCTTCGATGGCCGGCGTTCTGTGCAGGAGTTGTGGGAGCGTTCGTT
Organism: Betaproteobacteria bacterium; assembly: GCA_031412185.1. GTDB lineage: Bacteria > Pseudomonadota > Gammaproteobacteria > Burkholderiales > Burkholderiaceae_C > CAISIP01. The sequence goes on from JANOCN010000726.1 coordinate 3,019, forward strand.
GGAACGCGGTGCAGATGCTGCGACCCAGGACGAAGTCATCGACCTGATGGCGCAATTGCGCGAGGCGGCGCTGTTGCAGTTGGACCGCACCGCCGACTTCGACCTGCTGCTGCCGCACCTGGACCAACTCGCCAAGCCGCGTGGCCGCCGTAACCTGCTGGCCTGGCGAGTGCCGTTGTTCAACCCGTCGCGTCTGCTGAACCGGCTTCGGCCACTGGGGCAAGTGCTCTTCTCGCGCCCATTGCTGCTGGCGTGGGGGCTGGCGGTCCTGTGGCTGCTGCTGCTGGCAATACAAAACGGACCGGCGCTGTGGGCGTACGCGCAGTTGTGGCTGGCGACGCCGCGGTTTGCCTTGCTGGCGGTGGCGCTCTACGTGCCGATCAAACTGCTGCACGAGCTGGCGCATGGCATGGCCGTGACCCGATGGGGGGGCCAGGTTCGCGAGGCCGGCGTCACACTCATGCTGCTGATGCCGGTGCCCTATGTCGACGCGTCCGCAGCGTCGGGTTTTGTGCAGCGACGCCATCGCGCAGCCGTCAGCGCGGCCGGCATCATGGCCGAACTGGGACTGGCAGCGCTTGCGCTGACTGCGTGGTTGTGGTTGCCCGACGGCTGGCTGCGTGGTGCGGCCTTCGTAACCCTCAGCATCACCGCCGTATCCACGCTGTTGTTCAACGCCAATCCGTTGCAGCGCCTGGACGGCTACTACATCGCCACCGATGCGCTGCAACTGCCCAACCTGGGTCCGCGCAGCCGTGGCTGGTGGCTGCTGGCGCTGCGGCGCGTGTTGTTGCGTGCGCCGGGCCTGGAAGGCATGCCGGTGGCGCGTGGCGAAACCCCCTGGCTATTCCTGTATGCGCCGTTGGCCTGGCTGTACGGCCTGGTTATCGTCGCCCTGGCGGTGGCCTGGCTGGGGCAGTTGTCGCTGTTATTGGGCCTGGTAAGCGGTGCCCTGCTGGCCTGGCAGATGCTGCTGCGGCCGCTGGTGCGGCTGCTGGGTCAGCTCCGGCGCGCAGCGCTGGCGCAGGCTGGCAGCAGCGGCCGCTGGCGCCGCGTCGTGGTTGTGGGTACGGCGCTGCTGCTGGTGCTGTTGTTGTTGCCATGGCCGCAGCGCATGCTGGTGCAGGGTGTGGTGTGGCCGCCTGACCAGGCCCAGCTGCGCAGCGACGAAGACGGCATTGTGCAGCAGGTGCTGGTGCGCGACGGGCAGTCTGTGTTGGCGGGTGATGTGGTGCTGCAGCTGGCCAATCCGGCACTGGAGTCCAGTCTTGCACGCCAGAGCGCACACGTGGCCGTGCTTGAATCGGGGCTGGTCGACGCGTTGCCGCAGGGTGGGGTGCAGGCGGGCGACCGGCGCGCGGAGTTGGCCACAGCGCAGAGCGGGCTTGAGCGCCTGCGTGAGCGGGTGCAGGCGCTGTCGGTGCGGGCCCGCGCAGCCGGGCAGTTGGCGCTTCCAGCAGATAGCGACCTGGCGGGCCAGTACATCCGGCGCGGTACGCTGATCGGGCAGGTTCTGACGGGCGCGCCGCCCACTGTGCGGGTGGTGTTGCCCGAAGCGCAGGCAGGCGAGTTACAGCGTGCGCATGGCCAGGTCAGCGTGCGCCTGGCTGCGTCGCCGGGGACCGCGCACCTTGCCAGCGTAACCCGTGACAGCATCGGTGCCGGGCTCCAGCTACCCAGCGCAGCGCTCAGTCAGCGCCATGGCGGCACGGTGCTGACCGATCCGCGCGACCCCAACGACCTCAAGCCGCTGCAACCGGTGCTGGTGCTGGACGTGCGGCTGGATACGCAAGCGGCTGTGCCCGGGCATGCAGTTGGCGAGCGCGTCGGCGAACGCGCCTGGGTGCGCATGGACGGCGGATGGGCACCGCTGTCGGTGCAACTGGCAAGACACCTGCGCCAAACCGTGTTGCAGCGTTTCAATCCGCAGTTTTGAGCGCCTATAGATGACACGACTCTCGCGCGTGTTGCCGCAGCCCGGTACGCTTTGGGGCTTCTACCCGCTGCGGCCGGGGCAAGACCTGGTGCCACCGCAACGGGAGTGGCGCTGGCGTGGCGCGCTGGTTTGGTGCCAGTGGGTCGCGCGGTTGGCACAGGACCATGCGCTGCGGTTCTTGCAGATCGATGCGTCGGACCAGTCGGCCGCCTTGCTGCAGGTGCGTGGCCGCCTGCGCCACGACGGCTTGCAGCCGCAGGCGCTGGCGCTGGCCTTGGGTTATGCCAGTGCCAGCGCGACCCGCACACTGGGGCTGACACCACGCGCGACCCAGCTCGCAGCCGCAGCCGCCTTGCTGGACAGTCGCATGGCCGAGATGGCCACCGGGGAGGGCAAGACGCTGGCGGTGGGACTTGCCGCAGCCGTGGCAGCGTTGGCTGGGTTGCCGGTGCATGTGGTCACCGCCAACGACTACCTGGCTACGCGCGATGCACGACAGCTCGAGCCGCTGTACCGTGCGCTCGGTTTGCGCGTGGCCGCGCTCGCCGGTTCCGTCACCGAGCCAGCGCGCCGCGCCGTGTACGGCCACGACGTCGTCTACGCCACGGCGCGCGACCTGGCGTTCGATTTTCTGCGCGACCGGCAGCTACCCGGTACTACCGACGACCTGCCACGCGCGGCTGCAGCCGTGGCAGGCGCTGCCATGCATTTGCCGCTGATGCGCGGCCTGTGTATGGCGCTGCTCGACGAGGCCGACAACATCCTGCTCGACGAAGCCGAGGTTCCGCTGGTCCTTTCGCGCAACGTGCCACAGGCGGCGCGCCGGGCCTTTCTCTGGCAGGCATTGGCGCTGGCGCGGCAACTGGAAGCCGGGCGCGACTTCAACCTGCACAGCGCCGACCGGCTGGCCGTGTTGACGCCACAGGGCGAGCAGGCAGTGGCTTTATCGTGCGCTGGTCTCGGTGGGCCCTGGCAACGGCCGCGGTACCGGCGCGAAGCGGTCGCACTGGCGCTGGTTGCGCTGCATGCTTACCACCGCGACGAGCACTACCTGGTGCGTGCAGGTGCCATCGAGCTGTTGGACCCGGTCAGCGGGCGCGTCGCGTCGGGCCGGGTCTGGTCGCGTGGCCTGCACACCCTGGTGGCCATGAAGGAAGGCCTGCGACCACCCGCCGAAACCGAAACCCTGGCACAGACCACGTTCCAGCGCTTCTTCCAGCGCTATTGGCGCCTGGGGGGTACCAGCGGCACGCTGCGCGAGGCCCGCGCGGAACTGTCTGAGGTCTATGCGGCCGTGGTGGTGTGTATCCCGTTGCACCAGCGCAGTCGGCGCGAGCGTCTGCCGGGCCGCGTGTTTGCCCAGCCCGACGCCATGTTTGCTGCCGTGGTGGAGCGTGTGCGGGTTTTGCGCGCAAAGGGGCGCCCGGTACTGGTGGGCACGGACAGCGTGGCCGATTCGCAGCGCGTCAGCGTCCTGCTACACCAGCAAGGCATGGCGCACCAGGTGCTGAATGCGCTGTTCGATGCCGAAGAAGCCGCCATCGTGGCGCAGGCAGGTCACGCCGGTACCGTGACCGTGGCCACACGTATGGCCGGGCGCGGCACCGACATAGAACTCGATGCAGCGGCCCGTGCAGCCGGCGGCCTGCATGTGTTGTCGTGCCAGCGCAATGTGTCGCTGCGCCAGCAACGCCAGCTGGCCGGTCGCGGGGCCCGCAATGGCGACCCCGGCAGCACTGAGACCTGGTCCTGCGAAGGCGATAACGGACCCTGGACCCAATGGCGCGAGGAGCGCCGCCGGCGTGTGTTACGCCGCAGCCTGCTGGAGCAGGATCTGTATTGGGAGCGGCGGCTGGCGTTTGCGGGCACCGCTGCATGAGAGAGATCTCCAGCCTGGCCAGTTCATTCGCGCTGTTATGATCTTATAGAGTCATGCGATAGCCTGCAGCGGGCAGAAAGCGCCTCAGAAGACCGGTTTTTGTAGCGCTGTTTGAGACATCGACGTGGCCCATGCGGGTTACGCTTGGGGTTTGGGATCTGATTTCTTATGTGCTTGCGTCGTTACGGACTTGGTGCCCTTCTCGCGTTGGTTGCACTTTCCACGCCTGCGCAAACTTCCAGGGCACCGGTGACTGCAGCTGCGAGGCCACTGGGCTGCCTGATCGAACCCGACCGTGTGGCCGACATCGGCTCGCAAGTGGTCGGGGTGGTGGAAAAGCTCAGTGTGGAGCGCGGCGATGTGGTCCGCACCGGGCAGGTCCTGC
>JANOCN010000727.1:0-4934 GCA_031412185.1 Betaproteobacteria bacterium
GCCGACATGGCAGCCTGGGTCAGCTATGCGTTGTCCAAGCGGTTTTCGAAGACCCCGGAAAAGTTCGGTACCGGGCATCCAGAAGGGCTGATTGAAGCCGGTGCCAGCAACAACGCGAGCCTGGCCAGCGGTTGGGTGCCGGCATTGCTCTTTGGAGTGCCGGGCGACACCATCACAGCCATTGCCATCGGTGTCCTGTACATGAAAGGCTTAAACCCCGGGCCTACGCTGTTCACGACCAACGCGCCCAGCATGTATGCGCTGTACATCATCTTCATTCTGGCCAACATCATCATGATCCCCTTGGGCATTCTGATGATCCGCGCCTCAACCAACATCCTTCGCGTGCCGCGCTCGGCCATCATGCCGGTGATCTTGCTGCTATGCGCGGTCGGCACTTTCGCTACCACCAACAGCCTTTTCGCCGTGATCACTGTTGCTGCTTTTGGCGTGTTGGGCTACGCCATGGAGCGCCACGGTTACCCCGTGGCCGCCATGGTGCTGGGTATCGTGATGGGCAATATGGTGGAGCAGAACTTCGTCACATCTCTGATCAAATCCGACGGCAATGTGATGCCGTTTTTTGATCGACCGGTCGCATCCATTCTGGCAGCGATGACAGTGGCAGCGCTGCTTTGGCCCGTCGCCGCCTGGTTGCTTCGTCGACCTGCGTTCCGTTCCATCCCGGCCAGCCAATCAACAACAAGCAAGAGAGCCTGACATGAGTGGATTCAGCCTTAACTCCGCCGAACGATGCCTCGCAATTGTCGAGCTATTGATAAACCACCCCGAGGGATTGCCGCTGACCAGCATCAGCGCGGCGCTTGATCTGCCCGCCAGTGCCACACACCGTCTTTTGGGTGTCTTGAGTGCAAAGGGTTATGTCAAGCAGAACGCTACGAGCAACCAATACGCTCCGACCATGGCGATCGCAGCATTGGGCCTGCGCTTGCTGGCGCGCTACCACGTCCCCGACATTTGCCAACCAGTCCTGGAAGAGCTGGCTGCCAAATCCGGCGAGCTGGTGCGCCTCTCCTTTCTGGAGGAGGGCCGATTGATCTGGATTGCCAAAGCGCAAGGCTCGAAGTCCAGCCTGCGTTACGACCCCATCATTGGCCGCGATGTACCCCTGCACGTGACGGCCATGGGCAAGGCCTTTCTGGCGAGCATGTCTGACGATGAAGCCACGGCGTTGGTTGCACGAATAGGCTATGAGGGCGACTTGATCGGGCCGCGTGCCATACGTACGGAGACTGAATTACTTCGCGAACTCGCCCTCGCCAGGAAGCGTGGCTATGGCTTGGTCGAAGAAGAGGCCGAGGCGGGAATATCGGCCATCGCGATGGTGATCCAAGACGGAATTCATGCGGGAGCATCTGCGGTAGCGGCTATCAGTATTGCAGGGCCAAGTTTTCGAGTCACGCGGGAGCGACTTGAAAGCTTCGTGCCAATTCTCGACGAAGCGGCAAAACATTTGTCGCGCCTGTGGGATGTCCATCGCTACCAAAGTGCAACTGCTGGTGCAGTGCGTCAGGTCGCTTGAGTCGAACCACTTCTGCATCCACTTCTTTATGTCAGTGTGTTTACCAAACTTAACCGGAGACAATCAATGAAAATCAATCGAAGGCAACTCCTGGTGGGTGCTGCCGCCACCGTATCCGCCACCGCATCATTTCAGTCGCTGGCTCAGATCACGACCATCCGTTGGGGCAGCGTATTGGCAACCTCGCACCCGGAGGTGCAAATGGCAGAGCGGATTGCCAAAGAGGTCAAGGAAAAAACCAGCGGTCGTATTGACATACAAATCTTTCCCAACAGCCAATTGGGCTCGGGCAAAGACATGATCGAAGCTGTTTCGGCAGGCGCGCTGCAAATCACCACCGATGGTGCCGGCCAGTTGGGCGCTTTTCTCCCACAGCTATCTGTACTTGAAGCGCCTTACCTGTGGCGCGACGCGTCACACCTCAGCAAGGTTGCTGGTATCCCGTTTTACGCCAAGCTAAACGACGACCTGTCAGCCAAGCGCGGCATGCGAATGCTTAACGTCATTTACTACGGAAAGCGCCACCTCACAACGGGCAGCAAGCCGGTTTATGCCCCTGCCGACATGGTCGGATTCAAGTTGCGCGTGCCTCCGATTGATATCTTTCGGGCCATGGCGGATGCCTGGGGCGCGCGTGCCACGCCGATCGCATTCGGCGAGTTGTATCTTGCACTTAGCCAAGGCGCAGCAGATGGACAAGAGAACCCCCTACCCACCATACAAAGCGGAAAGTTCTTCGAAGTACAGAAGCATCTCGTGCTAACCCAGCACATCATCACTCCTCGCATGATCATCGTGAACGACGCATTCTGGAAAGGATTGCGACCAGCGGATCGCGACACCTTGCAAGCCGCATTCGCAACCGGCGCTGCATGGCAGGACAAAGAGCTTCAAAGCCAAGAGTCCAGTCTAGTGGGCACCTTCCGGACGGCTGGTATGAAAATTATCGAGCCCGATCTGACTTTGTGGCGCAAGCCAGTTCTTGAAACGGTACCCAGGTTATTTTCTGAGAAATGGGGCAAGGGTACTTTTGAAACCCTTGCGGCGCTGTGAACTTCGTGGCCCGGGTAGACCGGGTAATACAGGGTGCGTCAGGTCTCTTGCTTGCAGCCCTGCTGTTCACTGTCATGGCTGGTGTTGTCTCTCGGGCATTCGATCATCCGTTTAGCTGGACTGAAGAAGCCAGTGGATTCTTGATGGTCTGGCTAGTTTGTTTCGGTTGGATGATTGCTTCGCGTCGCCGCGCGCACATCCGCATCCGCTACTTCCAGGACAAACTCTCCCCCAACGCCTGGCGTGGGACGGAAGTTGTGCTGCAGGCGGCCGTGGGAGTTTTGGGGGCGCTAATTGCCTGGTACAGCGTTCATTTAATCATTACCAATTCAGACGTGGAAGCGGTAGCACTGCCTATCTCCACTGCCTGGATGTACGTGCCACTGTTTCCAGCAGGCTTAATGACTTTGAGCCAGTCGGTATCAGAGGTGTGGATGCAGCTCTCGGGAAGAGCACCTGCCCATCTGAGAGCAGCAGCATGATCGGCTTAATGACGAAGATATCTGGAGGGTGGCTGCTGATCATCCTCGCCGGCCTTCCGCTGTACGCGTCCATGGGGCTCGCTGCGCTGATTTTTCTTTGGCTGGGGGGAATGCCTATTTCTATCCTGCCGCAGAAAATGGCTGGGTCAATGAACTCGTTTCCCATCATTGCGGCACCCCTGTTCATACTGATGGGCAACATTCTGGCAGCAGCGAAGATCACTGATCGCATCGTTGAGTTTGCCACCGCCTTGATCGGTTGGGTGCGCGGTGGTTACGCTCATGCCAGTATCGTGACCAGCATGATTTTTGCGGGTATGGTGGGTTCGGCCGTAGCAGATGCCGCAGGCTCGGGCGCCATTGAGATTCGCGCTATGCGCAAAGCTGGGTACAAGCCCGAGACTGCGGCTTCAATCACCGCCGCCGCTGCCACGATTGGGCCAATTATTCCGCCATCTTTACCAATGGTGATCTATGGAGTCACAGCCGACGTTTCAATCGGCAAGCTGTTTATGGCGGGATTGATTCCCGGCTTGCTGATGGGGTTCTCGTTGATGGTCATGGTTGCCATCTTTGCGGGACGCGAAGGGATGGCGGGTAAACCTTTCGGTGGATTTGGGGCTATTGCAAGAACCTTCTTCAACGGTTTTTTTGCACTGATGACCCCTGTGGTGATTCTCGGAAGCATGTTCAGCGGGTGGGTTACGCCTACCGAAGCTGCCGCGGTGGCTTGCCTGTATGCGCTTTTTCTCGGATTCGTGGTGTACCGCACGTTAGTGGTGAAACAACTAGGAGAAATTTTGCTTGAAACAGCAGAGACAACCGGGCTGGTGATGGTGTTGGTAGCCGCAGCTGGCGCGTTAGGTTGGTGCATGTCGATCTCACGGTTGCCGCAAATGCTGACACCACTCATTGTTTCCAACATTGAGAGCCCTATCGTTTTTCTGCTGATGGCTAACCTCTTGATGCTGGTGGTAGGGTGCTTTATGGAAGCACTTGCCGCCATGCTGATCCTGATTCCCATTCTTGTACCCGCTGCTATTCTTTATGGAATCGATCCAGTGCAGTTCGGCGTCATCATGGTGCTCAATTTGATCCTTGGAACCATTCATCCGCCCATTGGAGTGGTGCTATTTGTTGTTACGCGGATTTCCGGAGTGTCTTTTGAAAAAATGTCGCGCGCGATCCTGCCCTGGATTGTTCCTTTGCTGGTAGTGCTAATTGCAATTACGGTGTGGCCTCCGCTAACGATGTGGCTACCCAACAGCATGACCCGACCTTAGCCACCCGCTAACCAAGGAGCGTTTCCGATGGAAGAAGTTTCTTTCCTGAATGGCAAAACACGCCTGTACGGCATCGTTGGCGACCCGATTGAGCAGGTTCGATCTCCGGAAATGGTGACGCATGAATTGCACAGCCGGGGTATCAACGCCGTTTTGCTGCCGATCCATATCCTCGATGCAGACTTTGATGCAGCAATGCCGTCATTGCTGCGAATAGCGAACCTGGATGGCCTGATCTTGACGATTCCCTTCAAGGCACGTGCGATGCGCTTCGCCACCCATGTCGGCGCTCAGGCTCAGGCGGTAGGCGCGATCAATGTAATTGCGCGGCGTGCAGACGGCAGTTGCGCTGGCGATATCTTTGATGGTGCAGGTTGTGTCGAGGCGTTTCGCCGCCGATCTTATGGGTTCAAGAATCAAAACGTCATGCTGATTGGTTTGGGCGGGGCTGGCTCGGCTATCTGCGCGGCCGTGGCTGAAAAGCAGCCTTCTTCCATGCGGATTTTCGATCTGGACGCTGCACGCTGCGAACGCATGCTAGAGGTGGTTCGGCGCATCAGCCCAAGCACTGCC
>JANOCN010000728.1:0-2033 GCA_031412185.1 Betaproteobacteria bacterium
CCGCGCTATGGGGGCGGGCGACAACCTCTCGCTGGTGATCGTCAAACTGGAACCGCTCGGTTCCTGAGAACCCGCCGTTCAAGGCACACGCAGTGCGCGCTCCTCGGAGCGCTGTATCTGGTCCGCTGCCCGGCGCTTGCGCATCGCATCGTTGAGCGATATCTCCTGGCGCCGCAAGCCACCCAGCAACTCGCGGCGCTCGCTGCGAATGCCAGCCAGGCAATCGTTAACCGCAAATCTCGCATAACAGGCCACTTCGAGCGCAGAGAACCGGGCCTGCTCACGCTGGCGGAGCTGCACAATGCGTTCGCGTTCCTCGGCGTCACGCAGCGCTACCGGGTCAAGCGCCGTGGCATCCGGATCAGTCTGAGCCAGGCTGACTGCCGCAAACAACGCCAGCCACACAGCGAAGAAAAAATTTCTCATGTCAGGTCCGTATTCACCAAGCGGCGCTCCTGCGCCATAAAAGTCTTGGACTGCATTTCGTGCAGGCGCGAAACCGTACGCACAAACTCATGCGCCAGCGGGCCTTCCGTATAAAGCAGCTCAGGCACCACCTCCGCAGACATTATCAGTTTGACCCGGCGGTCGTACAACACGTCTACCAGCCAGGTGAACCGTCGCGCTTCCGACGCCATGCGCAGCGGCATGGCCGGCACGTCGCTGAGCAGAACCGTATGGAACTGCGTTGCGATCTCCAGGTAGTCGTTCTGCGAGCGCGGCCCGCCACACAGCGATTTGAAGTCAAACCACACCAACCCACCGGCGCGACGCCGGGCGCGGATTTCACGCGCTTCAATGTGCAAGACCGGGTCTTCGTCGCGCGACTCGGCCAGTCGGCCAAAGGCTTCGCGCATCTGTGCGTCGGCGACTGCGCCCAAAGGAACGTGGTACAGCTTGAACTGCTCCATGGCTAGACGCCGGTAATCGGTGCCGTCTCCAATCGCCAGCACTTCCAGCCGCTCGTTGAGCAAGGCGATGGCCGGCAGGATGCGGTCCCGGTGCAAACCGTTTGGGTACAGGTCGTCGGGGCGAAAATTGGAGGTCGTCACAAAACCGATGCCTTCGTTGAACATGGCGCGCAGTAACCGGTGCAGGATCATCGCGTCGGTAATGTCGGCCACATGGAACTCGTCGAAACAGACCAACCGGTACTTTCTTGCCATCTGCCGCGCCAGTTCGTCCAGCGGATTCACCGTGCCTTGCAGATTGGTGAGTTCCCGGTGTACTTCACGCATGAATTCATGGAAATGCAGACGCACCTTGCGCTGCACGGTGACCGCCCCTAAAAAGCAGTCCATCAAAAAGCTTTTGCCGCGCCCCACACCTCCGTACAAATACACCCCACGTGGAATCTCGGGCCGGTTGATCAGCTTTTTCAGGGTGCTGGAGCGCTTGGCCCGGTACTGAACCCATTCGGCCGCGCATCGGTCCAAAGCCGCGACGGCGGCCAGTTGCCCGGCATCGCTGCCATAGGAGCGAACGGCAAGCTCGCGTTGGTAAGACTCCAGAACCGTTGTCACGCGCTTGCGCTTTTCGCCATCACCCCTCCTGGCTCACATGCAACTAAAAATTCAGCGGTCGCTTGTCGACCGCCAGCGCCGCCTCTTTGGTAGCCTCGCTGAGTGACGGGTGGGCGTGGCAGATGCGGGCAATATCTTCGCTACTGGCGCGAAACTCCATAGCCACTACACACTCGGCAATCAACTCGCTGGCCATCGGCCCCACAATGTGCACGCCCAGAATTTCGTCGGTGGCCGCGTCTGCGAGCATCTTGACCAAACCGGTGGTGTCGCCCAGGGCGCGGGCGCGTCCGTTGGCAAGAAACGGGAAGCTGCCGGCCTTGTAAGCCCGGCCCGCAGCCTTGAGTTGTTGCTCGGTTTGCCCGACCCAGGCAATCTCGGGGCTGGTATAGATAACCCACGGAACCGTATTGAAGTTGACGTGGCCGTGCTGGCCGGCGATGCGCTCGGCCACGGCTACGCCCTCCTCTTCGGCCTTGTGCGCCAGCATCGGGCCGCGCACCACGTCGC
>JANOCN010000729.1:0-9674 GCA_031412185.1 Betaproteobacteria bacterium
AATCCGGAATTCCTTTTGCGACTTTTGCGTAGTTTTTGCGACTTTTGCGTCCTTGTCATAGGGTGTTCAGCGGCCAAGGTACACCTCGATCACGCGTTCGTCGGCCTGCACTTCGTCCAGCGTGCCCTGCGCCAGCACCGAGCCATCACACAAGACGGTAACGATCTCGGAGATGGTGCGGATGAAACTCATATCGTGTTCCACCACCATCAGCGAGTGTTTGCCCTTGAGGGTGAGAAACAACTCTGCGGTGCGCGCGGTTTCTTCGTCGGTCATGCCGGCCACCGGCTCGTCAAGCAGCAGCAGCTTGGGATCCTGCATCAGCAACATGCCAATTTCCAGCCACTGCTTTTGACCGTGGCTGAGGGTTCCGGCGAGGCGGCCCACGCTGTCGGTCAGGTGGATGGTGTCTAGCAGTTCCGCCAACCGGTCGCTTTGCGCAGAGTCGAGCTTGAAGAACATCGACGCCTTCACTCCTTTGTTGGTCTTGAGTGCGAGTTCGAGATTCTCGAACACCGTCAATTGCTCGAATACCGTGGGTTTCTGGAATTTGCGGCCAATGCCGAGCTGCGCGATCTCGGGTTCCTTGTACCGCAACAGGTCAATCGTGCTGCCGAAGAAAACCGTGCCTGCATCCGGTCGCGTCTTGCCGGTGATGATGTCCATCATCGTCGTTTTGCCAGCCCCATTGGGCCCGATGATGCAGCGCAACTCGCCTGGCGCAATGTCGAGTGACAACTTGTTGATGGCCTTGAATCCGTCAAAACTCACACTCACGTCTTCCAGGTAGAGGATGCGGCCGTGGGTCACGTCGACTTCACCGGCAGCAGACGCCACGCGCGAGAACCCGGCCTCGCGCCCGCCCGACGCCGTCTTGCCGCTGCTCACAGACGCTGCCCGCTTCTCAAGCCTACGCGCGCCCTCCTCCAGCAGCTCGGGCGTCATGACATGGCCCCCACGCTTGTCACTGCGTGTACGGCGCTTCCCCCCGAGGGGGCTGTGCTTGCTTGGGGCGGCCCGGCGCGGCGCACGCATTCAATGCTCGCATGTGTACGAGGGGCGTAGGTCACTTTCGTGCCCCCCTCAGCTTATTCGCCAAGCCCACGATGCCATTCGGCAGGAACAGGGTTACGGCGATAAACAAGGCCCCCAGAAAATACAACCAGAACTCCGGGTATGCCACGGTGAGCCAACTCTTGGCACCATTGACAACGAAAGCACCGACGATGGGGCCGAGCAGGGTAGCGCGGCCACCTACTGCGGCCCAGATCGCGATCTCGATGGAGTTGGCAGGGCTCATTTCACTCGGGTTGATGATGCCGACCTGCGGCACATACAAGGCACCGGCAACACCACACATGATGGCCGAGATGGTCCAGATCGTCAGTTTGTAGCCAACTGGCGAATAACCGGAGAACATCACGCGAGTTTCGGCATCGCGGATCGCTTGCAGCACACGGCCGAACTTGGCACCCACCATCCAGCGTGCAAACAGAAAAAAAGCGAGCAGTGTGACACCGGTCAGCACAAACAGGAACATACGCATCGACGGCGTGGCAATCGCGATGCCCACGATGCGCTTGAAGTCGGTAAAGCCGTTGTTGCCGCCAAAACCGGTCTCGTTGCGGAAGAACAGCAACATCGCGGCAAACGTCATGGCCTGCGTGATGATGGAGAAATAGACCCCCTTGATACGCGAACGAAAAGCAAAGAACCCAAATACAAACGCCACCAGCCCAGGCACTACGACGATCAAAATCAAGGTGGCGATGAAACTGTCGCTGAAGGTCCAGTGCCAGGGCAACTCCTTCCAGTCCAGAAACACCATGAAGTCGGGCAGGTCGCTCTTGTAGTTGCCTTCACGTCCAATCTGGCGCATCAGGTACATGCCCATGGCGTAACCGCCCAGCGCGAAAAACAGGCCGTGGCCCAAGCTCAAAATGCCGGTGTAGCCCCAGATCAAATCCATGGCAAGCGCGCAAATGGCGTAACACATGATCTTGCCCACCAGCGCCACCGCGTAGTCGCTCATGTGGAACACGTTGCCCGCAGGTACCACCAGGTTGAGCAGCGGCGCGACGGCACACACGACCAGCAGCGCGATTATGAACGCGCTCCACCCGGTGCGGGTCAGCAACGGCGCTCTCACGGGAAGTTCAACGGCTGCCATGGAGTCTGTACCGCTTTAGACTTCTGAACTTCTGCCCTTCATCGCAAAAATGCCCTGCGGACGTTTCTGAATGAAGATGATGATGAACACCAACACACAAATCTTGGCCAGCACCGCACCAGTCAGGCCCTCAAGGAACTTGTTCAAAATGCCGAGCCCGAGCGCGGCGTACACAGTGCCTGCCAGTTGGCCCACACCACCCAGCACCACCACCAGGAATGCGTCGACGATATAGCTCTGCCCGAGGTCTGGCCCCACGTTGCCGATCTGGCTCAACGCGCACCCTGCGAGGCCGGCAATACCCGAGCCCAGCGCGAACGCGTAGGTGTCTACGCGCGCCGTATTCACCCCCATACAGGCAGAGATGGGGCGGTTCTGCGTCACGCCGCGCACGAACAGGCCCAGGCGCGTGCGGCTGATCAGCCACGCCACGGCCAGTAGTACCCCCAGCGCGAAACCTATGATGACAAGCCGGTTGAACGGCAACGACAGATTGCCCAGCACCTGTACCCCACCGCTCATCCAGCTCGGGTTTTCTACGGTGACGTTCTGGGCCCCAAAAATGGTACGCGACAACTGCATCAGCATCAGGCTGATACCCCAGGTGGCCAGCAGAGTCTCCAGCGGCCTGCCATACAAGAAGCGGATGACGCCGCGCTCCAGCGCTGCACCGACCAGCGCCGCTGCCAGAAATGACACCGGCACCGCCGCCACCAAGTACCAGCCGAAGCCACCCGGCAGGTATTTCTGGAACAGGCCCTGGACCACATACGAGGCGTAGGCCCCGACCATCATGAGTTCGCCATGCGCCATGTTGATGACACCCATCAAGCCGTAGGTGATGGCCAGCCCGAGCGCCACCAGCAAGAGGATCGAGCCCAGGCTCAGGCCGCTGAATATCGCGCCCAGCCTGTCGCCCCAGGCCAGCGACGCTTCGACGGCGTACAGAGTCGCTTCCAACGCACCCTTGACGGCCGGATCGGTCTCGGTCTTCAAACGCTCCAACACCACGGTCTTGGTGTTGCGGTTGTTGCTTTGCGCCAGCTGCTTCGCCGATTCCAGGCGCTTGGACACATCTGCACTGTTGAGCAATATGGCAGCACGCACCAGTTGCAATTGTTCCTTGAATTCGGGTTTGGTTTCTGCAGCGTAGGCTTTTTCGATCAGCGGCAGCTTGGCCTCATCGGTCTCACTGAGCAACGTGTTGATGGCCGCACCACGGACCTTTTCGTCCTTTGAAAATAGCTTGAGTGCCGCCAGCGCCGTGTCAAGTTCACCGCGCATGGCATTGTTCAACATGACGTCTTCCGCATCGTCAGGCACGGCGAGTTCAGCTCCGGTGACGGGATCACTGCCCTTGCCATCGCGCACCACAAACACCGTGTCGCCCGCGAACTTGACCGCTTCGTCCGCCAGCGCCTGGATAAACGCCGCCGTCTTGTCGTCAGCATTCGCCAGCGCCTTGTTCAGGGCCTCAACGCGTGTATCGCTTTCGCCGATGGCAATGGCCTTGGCTTCATCCGGGGTAAGGGGATACGCCTGTCCTGCAAAGAGAAACCCGGCAACCAGCAACAGACTTCGAATCAGCATAAATGGAACCTGTAGGGTAGGCACCGCAAACGACGCCCACGCTGCAACTCCTTCGAGATTGGGAGACGCGAAGAAAGGCATAAGCGTAGCGAGCGGCCCGAGGTGAGGGGTGAGGAGCGGACGCGTACTTTATGTACGCAGAGCACCGCAGCCTCTCAGGTCGGGACGCGCAGTAGCTTAGGACTTCTTCGCAGGTTCGTCGGGCTTCTTGTCGTTACCCTCGATGTACGGAGACCATGGCTTGGCCTTGACCGGGCCGGGCGTCTTCCAGACCACGTTGAATTGGCCGTCGGCCTTCACCTCGCCAATGAACACCGACTTGTGCAGGTGGTGATTTTTCTCATCCATCTTGGACACAATGCCTGACGGTGCCTTGAAGGTCTGGCCAGCCATGGCAGCCACTACCTTGTCGGTATCGGTGGACTTTGCTTTTTCAACCGCCTGCTTCCACATATTGATACCGATGTAGGTGGCTTCCATCGGGTCGTTGGTGAGCGGCTTGTCGGCACCCGGGAGCTTCTTGGCCTTGGCATAGTCAGCCCACTTCTTGGTGAACTCGGTGTTGGCCGGGTTCTTGATCGACATGAAGTAGTTCCACGCGGCCAGGTGGCCCACCAGCGGCTTGGTGTCCACGCCGCGAAGTTCTTCTTCGCCCACCGAGAACGCTACCACCGGCACGTCTTTGGCTTTCAGGCCGGCGTTGCCCAACTCCTTGTAAAACGGAACATTGGAGTCCCCGTTGATAGTTGAAACCACGGCGGTCTTGCCACCAGCCGAGAACTTCTTGACGTCCGCAACAATGGTCTGGTAGTCCGAGTGGCCAAACGGTGTGTATTTTTCGTCGATGTCAGAATCTTTCACGCCTTTGCTTTTCAGGTAGGCGCGCAAGATCTTGTTGGTGGTGCGCGGGTACACGTAGTCGGTCCCCAGCAGCACCCAGCGCTTGGCCCCGCCGCCAGCTTTGCTCATCAGGTAGTCCACCGCAGGAATCGCCTGCTGATTGGGTGCGGCACCGGTGTAGAAAACATTCTTGGACAGCTCTTCGCCTTCGTACTGCACCGGGTAGAACAGCAGGCCGTTCATTTCTTCCACCACTGGCAGCACCGATTTGCGCGACACCGACGTCCAGCAGCCAAAAATCACCGCGACCTTGTCTTGCCCCAACAACTGCTTGGTTTTCTCGGCGAACAGCGGCCAGTTGGAGGCCGGGTCCACAATCACCGGCTCCAGTTTTTTGCCCATCACACCACCCTTTGCGTTGATTTCTTCGATTGCCATCAACACGGTGTCCTTCAACACGGTTTCTGAAATGGCCATGGTGCCGGACAGGCTATGCAGAATGCCCACCTTGATGGTGCCGCCCGACTGGGCATGGGCTGGCAAAACAGTGATGCCCGCCAGGGCGACGGCAGCGGTAAGCGCTTTGAGGGTGAATCGACGTTGCATATGTGCTTCTCCAGTTGTGAATAGACCAGGTCGCTGTGAGCCGGGCAACGAAGAATGCCCTGACACAGCGATGGCCTCACTTTAGGGATGCAAGGGTGATCTGGGAATACGCCGTGTGGCGTATGTGCGAGAGGACACGCCCCCCGGTTACCGTCGTTAAAGCGGCCTGTTCAACGCCAGGCAGCCCGTGCCCGCTCGCGCACCAGCAGGGTCGGCGGCTGGGCTGCCTTGCCGTACGGCGCGCCCGCCGCGACGCTTGGCCAGATCACGGTCTGAAACTGGGCTGCCAGCGCATCGTCTATAAAACGCGTGCGAGACGCATACATATGCCGGTCGCCAAACGCGGCCTGCTGCGTCACATAAAAGCGGTGCGGCACCAGCAGGTGCAGGTGCTCCCTGGCGCGCGTCATCGCCACGTAGAGCAGGCGGCGCTCTTCTTCGATCTCGGGGGCGCTGCCCGTGGCCATATCGGACGGCATACATCCATCCACCACGTTGAGCACAAACACTGCAGTCCATTCCTGGCCTTTGGCCGAGTGGATGGTGGACAGTACGAGGTAGTCTTCGTCCAGATGCGGCGGGCCGGACTGGGCGCTGGTGGACTCGGGCGGGTCAAGTGTGAGCTCGCTCAAGAAGCGCTCGCGGCTGGCATAACCCGCAGCCATGCGTTCCAGGTTGTCCAGGTCGGCGCGGCGCACAGCAGCGTCGTCATGCAGGCGGTCCAGGTGCGGCCCGTACCAGCGTTTGGCGAGGTCCATGTCGGCTGGCCAGCCAAGTGATGAACTGCGCAAGGCCGTATACATGGCAACGAATACCAGCCAGTCGGCGGATATCCCTGCGGGCACCTGGAACGCGTTTATCGCCTGCATCGGCTCGGCAGCCTGGTCCATCGCGTCGAGCAAGCGTGCCGCGTGCGCTGGGCCAATGCCGGGAATAAGCTGCAGCACACGAAAGCCCGCCATGCGGCCGCGCGGATTCTGCGCAAAACGCAGAATTGCCAGCATGTCCTTCACATGCGCGGCTTCCAGAAACTTGAGCCCCCCGTATTTGACAAACGGCAAACCACGCCGGGTGAGTTCGAGTTCCAGCGCTGTGCTGTGTGACGCCGTGCGAAAAAGCACCGCCTGCGCGGTCAGCCGCAGCCCGGCCTCGCGGTGCTCCAGAATGCGGTCGGCAACCCAGCGCGCCTGCTCGGCCTCATCGGGCACCATGACCAGTTGGGCCCGGGTGCTGGCCACCTTGTCGGTCCAGAGGTTCTTGGAATGGCGCTCGCTTGCCTGCGCTATCACGCCGTTTGAGACGTCCAGCACCGGCTGGGTCGAGCGGTAGTTGCGCTCCAGGGTGACGATGCGTGCCGGCTGGCTGAACTGTTGCGCAAAGTCGAGGATATTGCGCACCGTCGCGCCGCGAAAACTGTAGATGCTCTGCGCGTCGTCGCCCACCACGGTCACGCCCTGCCCGGCTGGCTTGAGCCCTTGCACGATGGCGGCCTGCAGGCGGTTGGTATCCTGGTATTCGTCCACCAGCACGTGGTCGAACCGGGCCCCGACTTCGGCACCTAGTGCCGGGTCGGCCACCATGTCGGCCCAGAACAGCAGCAGGTCGTCGTAGTCGAGCACATTTTGCGCATGTTTGGCCTCGACATACGCGCCGAACAGTTTCTTGAGATCACTCTCCCAGGCGCTGCACCACGGAAACACCTGCTGCAGCACCTGCGCCAGAGACTGCTGGCTGTTGACCACCCGCGAATAAATGGACAGGCAGGTGCCCTTCTGCGGAAACCGGCTTTTGGCCATGGACAGCCCGAGGTCGTGCCGCACCAGTCCGAGCAAATCTTCGGAGTCGCCACGGTCCTGGATGGTGAACGATTCGTCCAGCCCGATGCGGCCGGCGTAGTCGCGCAGCAGCCGCGCCGCAATGCTGTGAAAGGTGCCAGACCACGGCAGCGAAGGCGCGTTTCGAACCCCCTGATGACCACGCTCGCCACCAGATGCATTGCCCATCATGCGGCCAAGCACACCACCCACACGGCGCTCCATCTCGAGCGCCGCGCGCCGTGAGAATGTGAGCAACAGCATGCGCTGCGGATCGGCCTGGTGCAATACCAGGTTGGCTACCCGGTAGGCCAGGGTATTGGTCTTGCCGGACCCGGCACCCGCAATTATGAGCAATGGCCGGGTGTCGGCGGGGCCATCGCCCAATCCGTGCTCGACCGCCAGACGCTGTGCGCTATTAAGCGATTCAAACGGGTCGGCGCGGGATTGAATTTCGGTGGACATGCAAGGCCTGCAAAAGCTGTATGTTAATACAGCTTCCAAGCAGCGCAGACGGGCTTCAGGGAGCCGTGGATGGCGTGGAAGAAGGTTTGCTGCCTAGCGTGACCCGTGTTATCAGAAACGCCACCAGCGCGCACGCTGCGATTCCTATCACCATGGGCAGTGCGCTGCCGTTCACGAACAAACCCACCACCCCCATGACAGCCCCACCGGTGACGAACTGAAGCGTACCCATCAGTGCTGACGCCGTGCCCGCAATGGCGCCGTGCCGGTCCAGTGCCAGCACTGCGGTGGTAGGCACCACCAAGCCGAGAAAACCAAACCCGAGCAGCATCAGCCCGATCAACACGTCCAGGCGGTCCACGCCCGCCAGCGTGAGCACCAGCAACACCGCCATAACGAAGGCATAACCGGTAACGGCTACCTTCACCACCGACACCAGTCCATACCGTGCTCCAAGCTTGCCGGTGAACTGCGAGCTGCCGATAAACGACGCCGCGTTGACCGCGAAGGCCATGCTGTACTGGCGCGGCGTCAAACCGAAATGGTTGATCATCACAAACGGCGAGTTGGCCAGATACGAGAAGAAGCTTGACATGCCGAAGGCACCAATAAATACCAACCCGAGAAAGTGACGGTCGCGCAACAGCACGCCGTAGCCCGCCAGAGCGCTGCGCAAGCTACTGTTCAAGCGCTGCGCGGGTGGGCGTGTCTCGGGCAAGCTGGTGGCAAGCAAGCCAATTCCCAGCACCGCTGCGAGCGTGACGGCCCAGAACACGCTGCGCCAACCAAACCATTCAATCAGCAGACTTCCCACCAGCGGAGCCAGAATCGGCGATACGCTGAACACCAGCATCAGCAACGAAATCAGCCGAGCCGCGTCGACGCCGGTGTGCAGGTCGCGCACCACCGCGCGCGGTACCACCATGCCGGCACAGGCCCCTAGCGCCTGCACAAACCGCCAAGCCACCAGCGTCTGAACATCGGGTGCCAAGGCGCAGCCGACGCTGGCCACCGCGAACAGGCCCAACCCGAAATAGAGCGGGGCCTTGCGCCCAACCATGTCGGACACCGGCCCATAAAATATCTGCCCGAACCCCAACGCAATGAAATACGCCATCAGGGTCCCCTGAACCGCCCCCATGGAGGCGTTCAGACTCTTGCCAATGCTCGGCAGCGCTGGCAGGTACATGTCTACGGCAAACGGGCCGATGGCAGAAAGCAGACCCAGCACCACGGCGGTCCGCAGGAAATTCGAAGTCATGGAGATGGGATAAGCGCAAGCGCTATGTCGATACCAAGCGTTGGAGCATAGCGGATAGGCGAGCAGAGCCGGGGATATCAGCCTGCCTGCAGCAAGTCCTGCCAGCCCACCAACTCGCCGTCAGTACGGCTGGCTCCTGGCCCACCGCCATAAAGCACCGCGTTGCGCGTTGGCTGGTCCATGTGCCGCTGCACAGTGTTCAGGCTTCGCAGCCAGCCGGGTTGAAAGGTCTGACCCGATTTGACCTCCACCAGAGTGATACCACCATCCTGCTCCAGCAACAGGTCCACCTCGTTGCCAATGTTGTCGCGCCAGAAGTACAGGGGCTGGGCATTGCCCCGCGCCGCTCGCCATTTGAGCGCTTCGGTGACGGCCCAGGTCTCGAACAGGGCACCGCGGGCATAGTGACTTTGCATATCTCGCTCGGAAGTAATTCCCAGCAGCCACGCACACAAGCCGGTATCCAGAAAATACAGCTTGGGTGTCTTCACCAGGCGTTTGCCAAAGTTGCGGTGGTACGGTGCAATGCGTTTGACAATGAAGCTGGCTTCAAGCAGGTTCATCCACGCGTTGGCGGTGGGCTGGCTGATACCACAGTCATTGGCCAGTGCATTGAGATTGAGCAGTTGTCCGGTGCGCGCCGCGCACAAACGCATGAAACGCTGGAAGCTCCCCAGGTCCTGCACAGCGGAAAGGCTGCGTACATCCCTCTCGACGTAGCTGGCTACGTAATCTGCGTAATAGCGTTGCACATCCAGCCCTCGCGCATGAACGGCAGGGTAACCGCCCTGCACCAGGTAGCGGTCGAGTGACGTGGGCATGGCACCACCATCTGCCAGCTCTTTCAGGCGCAACGGATGCAGCGCGATCAAACTGCTACGCCCGGCAAGGCTCTGTGTAACGCCGGCCAGCAACGAAAACTGCTGCG
>JANOCN010000730.1:0-3902 GCA_031412185.1 Betaproteobacteria bacterium
GCGGTGGCGTACTCGTTTGCCAGCATGATCTATTACTACCGCGTCAATGGCCCAGCCAATGTCGTAGTGCCGCTCACCATCCACGGCGCCATCTCGGCGTCGGTAGTTGGACCTTTCACTTGGGCCGTGGCAAGCATCAGCTATGGGCAGCGTTACCAACAGCAATCCACTGGCTTTATCTTTGATGCCTGTGCGGGCGAGCTCTTTGTCTGTCAATTCAAGAACGTCCACCTCGCGAACTCGTCTACGACACAGATTCAGAGGACACTCGACGCGTCTTATACAGTCGCCGCGAACACCATTTATTACACGACGCTGAAAATCGATGCATTGTCGAATCCAGGTGAGGGTCCTGGGGGAAGATACTCCGTCTTTTTAGATCCAGAGATCAATGTCGATCCGGTATTCCTGGCGGCCAACCCCGCTTATTCGCTGGAATTCAGCGCCAACATGACGAATGGGTCCGTAGCGCCCGTTCCCGAACCCGAGGCTTGGGCCTCATTGCTCGCTGGCCTGGCAACGGTCGGCTGGATGGCGCGTCGTCGCCGGCCGCAGAGCGCGACGCTGCCTGTCTGACACGACATCGTCCATAAGAAAACTACAGATGGCGGCGCCGTTCGATCAGCCCGAAAGGGCCCGGTCCCGCCAGCAGGAGGGTGTAGGCCGTGGGCTCCAATACACGTGGCAACAAGCCCACGCTTTCATGAGGCAGATAGCTCCTGGACGTTAGTGTGCGACACCGCGCGAAGATCAGTCAACACGATTCGTCGCCGCCACCAACTGCTCCAGCTTCGCCTTTGCCGCACCGGATTCGATCGCCATGCGCGCGCGCTCAAGCCCCGCTTTCATCGACTCCGTCACATTGGCGGCGTACAGCGCGGCCCCAGCGTTCAGGATCACGATGTCTTTCGGCGCACCCTCCTGGTTGTCGAGTACCCCCAGCAGCATGGCCTTGGACTCGGTAGCGTCTACCACTTTGAGCGCACGGTTGCTGGCCATCACCAACCCGAAGTCTTCCGGATGAATTTCGTATTCGGTGATCTCGCCATTGCGCAGCTCACCCACCATGGTCGCCGCACCCAGGCTCACTTCGTCCATGCCGTCCTTGCCGTAGACCACCACGGCATGTTCGGTGCCCAGCCGTTGCAAGGCACGCACCTGGATACCGACCAGGTCCGGGTGGAATACCCCCATCAAAATGTTCGGCGCACCGGCCGGGTTGGTGAGCGGCCCCAGCAGATTGAAGATGGTCTTGATGCCCAGCTCCTTGCGCACCGGTGCCACATTTTTCATGGCCGGGTGGTGGTTCGGCGCAAACATGAATCCCACGCCCACGTCTGCGATACAGCGGGCGATGGCCTCGGGAGACAGGTTGATGTTGATGCCGAGCGCCTCCATCACGTCGGCACTGCCGCTTTTGCTGCTGACGCTGCGCCCGCCATGTTTGCTGACCTTGGCACCCGCCGCCGCCGCCACAAACATCGCGCAGGTGGAGATGTTGAAGGTGTGCGAGCCGTCACCTCCGGTGCCGACAATGTCCACCAAATGGGTCTTGTTGGCCACATGCACTTTCGTGGAGAACTCGCGCATCACCTGTGCGGCTGCGGTGATCTCGCCAATGGTTTCCTTCTTGACGCGCAGGCCGGTGATGAGGGCGGCCATCATCACTGGCGACAACTCGCCACCCATGATGAGCCGCACCACATGCAGCATTTCGTCATGGAATATCTCGCGGTGTTCAATGGTGCGTGTGAGGGCTTCCTGGGGACTGATCTTGTGGCTGTTGGGCATGAGGGTGTCTCCTGGTGCGCGGGGTCGCTAGCGGGTGTGTACAGAAATCGGGGTAAGGGTTATTGGTCAAAGAAGGATCGAACCGCAGCAATGGCCTGTTCCACGCCCGCAGCATCCACATCCAGATGGGTCACAAACCGCAGCCGGTACAAACCGGTCGTCAGCACACCCTGTGTTTTCAAGTACGGCACCAATGCGCCGGCCCTTGCTTTTGCGCTACCGACCAGATCGACAAACACAATATTGGTGTGCGGCGCCTCGACCTGCAGGCCGTCGATGCCTTGCAAGCCGTCGGCCAGCCGAGCGGCCAGCGCATGGTCATCGGCCAGTCGGTCCAGGTGGTGTTCCAGCGCGTAAGTGCCCGCAGCAGCCATGAAGCCGGCCTGGCGCATGCCGCCACCGGCCATCTTGCGGATACGGTGCGCCCGGGTGATGAACTCGCGGTCGCCGCACAGCACCGAACCTATCGGCGCCCCGAGGCCTTTGCTCAGGCAGACCGAAATACTGTCGAAACACTGGGCGATGCGGCGCGCCTCGACCCGGATGTCGGTGCCCCGTTGTGCCGCCTGCAAGCTGGCCGCGTTGAACACCCGCGCGCCGTCCAGGTGCCGCACCAGCCCGTTTGATCGGGCCAGATCAGTGGCTTTCTGCACGTAGTCAAATGGCAACAGCTTGCCGCCCCAGGTGTTTTCGAGCGCCAGCAAGCGGGTGCGGGCGTAGTGGGCATCATCCGGTTTGATCGCCGCCTCGATGTCTTCCAGCGCGAGAGTCCCGTCGGCGCGCTGCTCCAGCGGCTGCGGCTGCAGGCTGCCAAACACTGCCGCGTTACCGCCTTCCCAACGGTAGCAGTGCTGGTACTGGCCCACGATGAACTCCTCTCCGCGCTGGCAATGGGCCAACAAGGCGCACAGGTTGCTCTGGGTACCCGTGGGTACGTACAGCGCCGCCGCAAAACCCAACATGGCTGCCATCTTTTCCTGCAGGGCATTCACACTGGGGTCGTCGGCGAACACGTCGTCGCCCACGGGCGCGTGCATCATGGCGTCACGCATGGCGGCCGTGGGCTTGGTCACGGTGTCGCTGCGCAGGTCTACGGTGGTGGTCATTTGGCGCACTCCAGGAAGTTCTTCAACATAGCGTGACCGTGTTCGGTCAGAATCGATTCAGGGTGGAACTGTACGCCCTCCACACGCAATTCCTGCGGCAGATTCTTGTGCCGCACACCCATGATTTCGCCGTCCTCGGTCCAAGCGGTGATTTCCAGCTCAGCGGGGCAAACGCTGCGCTCGATCGCCAGGGAGTGGTAGCGGTTGACGGTGAATTTTTCGGGCAAACCGGCAAAAACGCCCACCTGCCGGGTCGTGATGACCGAGGTCTTTCCATGCATCAGCGCCTGGGCGCGCACTATCGTGCCACCCAGCGCCGCACCGATACTCTGGTGGCCCAGACACACACCGAGTATCGGCAGCTTGCCCATGAAATGCTGTATCGCCGCCACCGAGATGCCGGCCTCTGCCGGCGTACACGGCCCGGGCGACACCACCAGCCGGTCGGGCTTGCGTGCGGCGATCTCCGCGACGCTGATTTCGTCGTTGCGAAACACCTCGACTTGTGCGCCCAACTCGCCAAAATACTGGACGATGTTGTAGGTGAAGCTGTCGTAGTTGTCGATCATCAACAGGCGAATCTTGGTTGCGCTGTTCATGGGAGTACCTCCGTGCTGCGCACTGCGGTGCGAGCTATTCTGGGGCGGCCCGGCGCGGCGTTCATTCCAGCCCCTCCTCGACCAGTTCGGACGCCCGCAACAGGGCCCGCGCCTTGGCTTCGGTTTCCCTCCATTCCAGTTCGGGCACCGAGTCGGCCACCACACCGGCGGCCGCCTGCACATACAACATGCCGTCCTTGACGATGCCAGTACGTATGGCAATGGCCACGTCCATGTCGCCGGCATAACTCAGGTAACCACACGCCCCCCCGTACACGCCGCGTTTTGTGGGCTCCAGCTGGTCGATCACTTCCATCGCGTGCACTTTGGGTGCACCGGTCAGGGTGCCGGCCGGGAACGTGGCCTTGAGCACGTCCATACTCGTCATGCCGTCGTTCAGCACACC
>JANOCN010000731.1:0-4041 GCA_031412185.1 Betaproteobacteria bacterium
GGCGTGGGAAAGCGCAGAGGGCCAGGCACTGGAGTTGGGCTGGCAACGCGACAACCGGACCGACGTCGGGGACGAAGACTATCTGCAGATGGTGCTGCAAAAGACCTGCTGGCTGGCGGCCATACATCCGCTGCGCGTAGGCTGCCTCATAGGTGCGCGCGGTCGGATGCCACTGGACCCGCTCATTCGCATCGGTTTCTTTTTCGGTGCAGCGTTCCAGGTCCAGGACGATTTGCTGAACCTTGAAGGCGGTGCGGCCTATGGCAAGGAAATCAACGGTGACCTGCAGGAAGGCAAGAGGACGCTGATGCTGATTCATGCCTTCCGGCAGGCGACCAGCACGGAGCGGCAGCGGCTCGCGCGTTTTTTGAGCAAACCGCGCCGGGCGCGCGCAGCGCGCGACATCGTATGGGTGCGCGGGCTGCTGGAACGTACTGGCGCCATGAGATATGCAAAGACGGTGGCGCAAGGCCTGGGTGGCGCGGCGCTGTATGAGTTCGACCAATATTTCGCAGACATCCCGCCGAGCCGGGACTTGCGCTTCATGCGCTCATTGCTGACTTGGGTGATGCAGCGCACCCACTAGCGGCGAAGCACTGCCCCTGAACGAGAGGAAACTCCATGCCCTACGTCATCCTGCTCTACGGTGCTACCGGTTATTCCGGCCGACTCATAGCAACCGAAATGGCGCTCGTGAGCAAGGCCAGACCAGGTGTCTACCGGATGGTGCTGGCTGGACGCAACGCGGAGTGCCTCAAGGCGCTGGCGGCGCAACACGCCATGGATTATTGTGTTTTCGCGCTGGAAGACTCTCGGGCCATGGCGAACGCCCTGCGGGATGCAGATGTGGTCATCAATGCCGCTGGGCCGTTTGCCCAGACAGCACCCATGCTGGTGGGCGTCGCACTCGAGGTGAAATGCAACTACGTCGACATCAATGGAGAAGCAGATGTCTACACGCGCCTGCGCGACAACAACATCACCGCCTGGCACCGCAGGCTTGCCATCGTGTGCAGTGCCGGATTCTGGGCAGCAGCATCGGATCTGCTGCTTGACAACGCCTTGGCGAAGATGGCGGCTCTACCTGCTTCGGTGTCCGAACTTGGCGCCATCCGGATCGCCATGTCGCGCATTCAGACTTTTTCGAGAGGAAGCGCGGCTACCGTATGGCGATCCTTGCGCCAGCAGGTCAAGGTCGTGCGCAAAGGCCGAACCGGCCCGCCGGGCTCCATGGCAGAGATGGTGATCTGGCACGAGCCGGTCGGCAAACTTGAGCGCACTTTCGATTTCTGTATATCTGCCGACAAAAAGCCAGTCCGGCGCATCGCATCGGCCGCCAGCTTGGTCGATACGCTGGTTGCGCTCGAAACAACCATCCGGCACAAGACGATGGCCGGAACCATCGAGTCCTATGTCGAAGCCGGGTTGTCAGCCCGTGTCGGCTACCAGGCGGGTGCCCTATTCTCTCCGCTGGCCGCCTTGCCAGCAATCGGCACTCTTGCCTTGCAACCGCTGGGAATTCTGGCCGAAGGTCCGACAGAAGAGGAGCGAAGGAAGGAAAGGCACATCGTTTTGCTGCACATTGAGGACCGGTTCCGCAGCACGATCCTCGACTGGCGTTGGGATACCCCGAATGTCTACCAGTTCACCGCGCAATTGGTGGTGGCTGTGGCCGCTCAGGTGGCAACCCGGAAGTTCAAGGGCTGCCTGACGCCGGCACAGGTGCTTGCACCCCTACGGTTGCCGCTCACCGCGGTGCGCGGACCTACTCGCGCATGCGAACTGCACGATCGGAGCTGAAGATGACGCGATTCTGGCTCGGGACATGGCAAGTCACTCCTTCGATATTGCCGACGTATTGCTCGGCGGAGCCCCTGGTGGCGCTCGGCGCAGACATGTTGGCGGTCGAGATAATCAATGAAGGCTCGCTATTCGTGGTCCTGTTTTCTGCAGCGGACAAACTTGGTAACCCGCGTGCTCTGGCTTGCCGCATCGGTTTCGCCAATGGTGCTGCCGCATGCAGCTACCTGCACGGAGGTGGTTTCCCGCTAATTGATGCCACCATCACTTACCAGAACGGTTTGCTCCAGGTTTACTGCCCCGTTTTTCTTGATCAGCCCGGTTCCATGCAGTACCCGGATTTGCTCATCGCCATGGACGGTATCCACTTTCAGCAATCGACTGGTCCTGGAGTACAGCTAGCTGCGGCTTACGAGCAGTTTCAGGAAGCACCGGATCCCGGGTACCCGGCAACTGGCCTGCTCCGAACCGGGGTGATTTGGAACCAAGTCCGTTCGCAAGTCCTGAAGCTGAATGCCCCGAAGCTCGATATCCGCATGGTGCCCACACGGTCTCCGAACTTGCGGCCGATTTCTGCGGGTCCACTGGTGTTGGCCCAAGCCTGGTCGGGCGTAATTCCTTCGCCTCCCACCGCGGTGTTATCGCCAGGCCCGTTCACGCAGACCAGCAGAGTCGACACGTACGGCGAGGCGGCGTTTGCTTTCGGGGATTTGGAAGTGTTGGGTTTTAGGTTAGCGCTGAAAAATGTGGAGGGTTGGTCCGACCGCCTTGCTGAACTGATCGCGCCGTTGAACCTCCAGCCCGATGGGTCGGCAGACTGCGGCCCTGGTCTGGGCTTTCGCTACGTGCCTGCGGCCTCCACCATCCAGATTGAGTTGCTAAGGTACGGTAGCATGCGGCTGCAAACCGCGCTCCCACCCTTGGACGATTTGGACTATCAGGGCCAGCACGAACTGGTTGTGCGCGTACTTGTCGGCAAGGCGGACGACAGCGATAGTTATCTGCGCGACCCCGCTACCTTCATCCCGGCGATAGTCGTTGACAACCCCTGGTCTAAGGCGCTGGGCAGGGACTTGCAAGGCTTTGAAAAGTGCATGGCCGAGTTTTGCATAAAGCAGGGCTCGAACGAAAAGCCGCTGCTTCCCGATGGACGCATCGCACCGGGGCAACCCCCCCACCCGCTGCGGGACATTGCTTGCGTCAAACTTGTCGAACGGACGTCGAACGCCGGAATGTCGATCTCTCCAACCATGCTGGAAATAAGTCTTCCACTTGACCTGGACGGCAGTTGGGACAAGTTCTACGATATCCATGCCCATGCGCCCGTCGGCAATATCACCGTGGCAGAAACACGCTTGCGCCGATCGGACTTCGATGCTGAATTGGTCGGCAACTCCTTCACCCGGCAGGCTATCCGGGAAAGCCTGACGAGGTTCCTCTCCGTTCAGGTTTCGCCCGTCGACCAACGAGTGCTTTGCCAGACCCTGATTTCAAGTACCTGCAACGTCGAAGATCTGGGCATCGCTTACCCCACGAGCGGTGCCCAGCTCGTCATTCACTCTCTCGCCTCGGCACCCATTGGATGGCAAGTCCTGTGCAAATTATTGGATATCGATCCGGGAGATAAAGAAAGCTTCAGCTTTCAGACACTCAACTGGTACCGCCTGAAGTTTTCGATGGACCTAAAAACCCATGACGGCTTGCCACCAACCCATCCATGACGATGGCTTCGTGCCTAGTCCCTACTCGGTGGCAACTGGCACCGCTTTGAACACTTGCCGCAGCATTTTCAGTCGCTCTCGCATCCAGTCGCGGTGCGCCGGATACTCACATCTCCCTTCCATCAGATCCAGCGTTGATCGCGCCAACTCGCTCCCGGCCGCGTCGGGGCTTGATTGCATGACAAGCGCGGCGGCCGCACGCAGTGCGTTCGCGATACTGCCCTGCTCGTCCGCCATCGTCAATGCGCTTTGGAGCAAATCTCTCGCCTGGGCAGCGTCGGCCTCCAGTTCTGCCTTGGAAATGAGGAGTTCCGCGTTCATGCGCGTTTCCTCGCTTGCCTGTGCACGCAAGGAAGCCTGTTCCAAAAGTTGCCCCGCAACGGCTTCGGCACCGACCAGCTTGTAGCCGCGCGCCAGCGCCCACAAATACCAGGAGGCATTCAGACCCACACCCTCGCCTGCCAATGCCATGCAGGTGTCAAAGGCTTCCTTCAATGCGTCTGGCGCAGCCTGCTCGGCG
>JANOCN010000732.1:0-3643 GCA_031412185.1 Betaproteobacteria bacterium
GAAAAAAGCGCCAGGTTCATCAGGGGTTCAACCGGTTTGCCGATTGCAATTGCAGCGACCAGGCGCTGCTGGCGCAACACAAACCAGGCAAATGCCGCCAGCGCACCCACCAGCAGCTCCACGGCTTGCGGCGATGGCCCACCGTGCAGCTCTACCAGACCGTTGAGCAGACTCAAGGTGCCTGTGCTGGCCAGCAGCAGGCCCGGCCAGTCCAGAGCAGCACGTTCGCGGTTGCTGCCCACGCTGCCCGGTACGCCGGTGGGAACAAAACGCGTCGACATCCACAGCGCCACCAGGCAGAACGGAACCACCATGAAAAAAATCGAGCGCCAGCCAAACCACTCCACCAGCAACCCGCCCACGCTGGGGCCGAGGGCAGGTGCCAGCACCGCACCCAGCCCGAAGATGCTCATGGCGCGAGGTTGTTCATTGGGCTCGAAGGCCCGCATGATGATGATGGCCGGGATCGGTTGCACCACCCCGGCGGCCAGCCCTTCGGCGACCCGGGCCGCCAGCACCAGCGGAAACAGCGTGGCGAAGCCGCCCGCGATTCCACCCACCAGCAAGACCCACATGGCACCCGCGTAGGTACGGCGGTAACCGTAACGGCCGAGCAGCCAGGGAGTGACCAGCAGCGACACCGTCATGGCCACCATGAAACCTGAAGATACCCACTGCACCCGTTCCTGACCCAACCCGAAATGCTGGCTCATGTCGGGTACTGCCACGTTGATGATGGTCGACGACATGATGCCCGCCATCGACCCCACCATCACCGCCAGAAGCAGCAGCCAGCGGTACCGCGCGCCGTAGTGTGCGCGCAGCTCCGGCAGCGTTGCTGGGCGCGTCAAAGTGACGAGCGAGCAATTTCCCGCCGGGCCGCCCCAAGGGACAAGTGTGGCGGCAGCATCATCTGGGTTCCGACCACAGGAGGCCACCCGTGGCCCAGTTTTCGCGTTTGACGTCGGTGATCAGAATGTCCACCGAATCGGGCGAGCCACCCAGCACTTCGACACTGACGCGGGTAATTTCGGCCACCAGCTTCTTCTTTTGCTCGATGGTGCGGCCTTCCATCATCTCAATATGGTACGTGGGCATGGACTTCTCCTGAAAAATTGGTGGCTGTGGCGGATGATTGTTGGTGAGCAGGTTTCGTGCCGGAGCCACCGCCCACGGCATTCTCTCCCAAGTCGCCGGGTAGACGCGCGTGGCAGGACTCGGCTACAGTGCAACTGGACGTGCATAGAGAGCACCTCCGCATTCCGTTTCGGCAACGACCGCAATCACCCAGGTGCCATGACGCCAAACCCTGAATTGATGCACACCATGCCGCAGCCCCTGGCCGGGGTAGGTGCAGCATGAAGCGCCGTGCCTGCGCAAATGCGCTCGCGATGACCCTGTTGGCCGCGCCTGGCTTCCCTCGTGCACAAACTGCGCAGCGCGTCTATCGGGTGGGTATCCTGCGGCCATCGGCAGCGCCACCGCCTTCGGACCTGACGGCAACCGGCATACCGAATGCCTTGCGTGACCTGGGTTACGTCGAAGGTGGCAATCTGGTGCTGGAGCGGCGCTACGCCGACGGCAATCCCGAGCGGCTGCCGGTGCTGGCGCGCGAGCTGGTGCAGGCGAAAATGGACGCCATCGTCGCCGTCGGTGCCCCTGCGATCCGCGCGGCGAAAGATGCCTCCGCAACGGTGCCGATCATCATGTATGGGAATTTTGACCCGGTCGCCCTGGGGCTGGTGCAGAGCCTGGCGCGGCCCGGCGGCAACGTTACCGGGGTGCTGATTGCGCCCGATGGCACGCTGGCGGGCAAGCGGCTGGAGCTGCTCAAGTCGGCTGTGCCCAAGGCCATCCGGATCGCCTATCTCGGCGCACCTGCGGATGCATCGACCCGCTTCCAGCTGCAGGAAACCCGCAAGGCAGCCGCAGTGCTGGGTGTCGAACTGCTGGACGTGGAAGTAAAAGATGGCGACTACCCACGTGCGTTTGCGGCCATCGCAGCCCAACGGCCGGACGCGCTTTTTGTGGGTGCACACACCTTCTTCGTGCGCGACCGCGCCCAGATCATCCAACTCGCCGCAAAACACCGCTTGCCCGCTATCTACGAATGGCGCGAACAAGTTGCGGATGGTGGGTTGATGACCTACAGTACCAGCCTGGCAGCGATCCAACAGCGTGTCGCGGCGTACGTTGAGCGCATCCTTAAAGGGGCCAACCCGGGCGACATGGCGGTCGAGCGGCCCACCAAATTCGAGTTGGTCATCAACCTGAACACAGCACGCGCACTGGGCCTGGCGATCCCGCAGTCGCTGCTGCTACGGGCGGATGAGGTAATCCAATGAGACGGCGCTATCTCCTGGCAGGTCTGGCAAGCCTGATTGGCCAGCCGGGCGTCCTGGCACAGACCCAGCCGGTACCGCGCGTGTGTTACCTGGCCTTGGCTACACGCCAATCGGATGCGCGCAGCGTGGCAGCATTTCGCGAGGGTATGCGTGCGGCCGGTCAAGTAGAAGGAAAGACCTTTTCGCTGACTGAACTTTATGCCGAAGGCAATCTGGCGCGTGCTGAGGCGATGTTGCGTGCGCAGCTCGAAACACCGGTCGCCGTGTTTCTGGTGCCGGGAGCGGCAGCGGCGCGGCTGATTCTGCGTCTGACCAGAGCCATACCTATCGCAGCGGTGGGATTGCATCCGCGCGGAGGGCAGACGGACCTTTTTGCGACCCTTGCCAAGCCAGGAGGCATGGTGACGGGTGTATCCAACTTTGGCGAGGAACTCGCGGCCAAGCGGGTCCAGCTTTTGAAAGAGGCTGTGTCCGGGCTAAGCACGGTTGGCGTGCTGCACAACACCACCGATCCCCTGTTCCTGCGCTGGGGTGAAGAGACAGAAGTGGAAATTCGCGCGCAAGGCCTTGTTGCCATGCGCCTGGGGCTGACATCGACATCGCTGGACGCGTTGCAGCAGATATTGCGCGCAGGGCGCGCGCGTGGTGTCCAGGCACTGGTCGTAGTGCGCGACTTTCTGACCTCGGCGCTGTTTGAGGCGATATCCCGCAGTGGGCGCGAACTGGGCCTGGCTGTCATTGCGGAGGAACGCCGGTATCCGGAGGCTGGCGCGCTGATGTCCTACGGTGCCAACGACAATGACCTTTTTCAACGCGTGGCAACCTATGTTGATCGCATCCTCAAAGGCGCAAGACCGGCAGACCTGGCGATCGAGCAGCCGACCCGTTTCGAGCTGGTGATCAATCTGAAAACAGCCAAAGCGCTGGGCCTGACAATCCCGCAGTCGCTGCTGCTGCGGGCTGATGAGGTGATCCAGTGATTTCGCGGCGCAGCCTCGTGCCTGGCTTGGGACTTTTGTTGGATGCAGCGGGCAGCAGCGCGCGGGCTACCACGAAGCCTCGGGGGAACGTGCCCAGCATCGGCGTATTGCGCTGGGGTGTGCCAGGCGACGAAGCGAAGGCCGGTCTTACCGGCGCGCTGGGCGCGTTGGGTTATCGCGAGGGTACAACCATCAGAATAGAGTGGCGCTTTACGACCCGGCCGGAGGATGCGCAGCGCCATGCCTTGGAACTGGCGGGCATGGGGCTGGATCTGGTAATTGCGTCTGCCACGCCGGCCGCGCAGGCTCTGCGCGGCG
>JANOCN010000733.1:0-2596 GCA_031412185.1 Betaproteobacteria bacterium
CTCTACCGGGACCTGACACCGGCTCTGGTGCGCGCCGGTGTGACCAATTTTTTCGGCAATCTGGAAGACGTCTGGTCATTCGTCAACAGCCTTTTTCAGGCCAAGGGCCAGGCGGCAGCGAGTAACTTCATGCGCGTCAGTGTGAATACCGTGATGGGTCTGGGCGGTATTCTTGACCCGGCCAGCGAACTGCGCATTGAGCGGCAGCGCGAAGATTTTGGCCAGACACTGGGTTGGTGGGGGCTACCGCCGGGGCCGTATCTGGTGTTGCCGCTGCTTGGATCGTCCACGCTGCGCGACACCGTCGCCATGCCGGTGGACTTCAAAGGCGACATTGTCGGCAATCTCAACCATGTGCCGACCCGCAACACACTCAAGGTACTCGACCTGCTGGATACCCGCACCGGGTTGTTGAGCGTGAGTTCTGCGCTGGATGAGGTGGCGCTGGACAAATACAGTTTTACGCGGGACGCGTTTCTGCAGCGACGGACCAATTCGGTGTATGACGGCAACCCGCCGGAAGAGGCCGCAGACACAAAACCAGCCACTCAACCCGCCACGCGCTAGCGCGGCGGGCGCATCAGCAAGGACTGGTTGCGGCTCTTGTCAGCCGACCGCTCCGCCACAACGTTACAACCACACAGCGCCCGATTTGGGCCATTTGAAAGATTTTTCATGCTACGACGCTCTACCCGCCGCTTTTTCTCTCTGTTTTTGACCTGTGCCGCACTGATGACTTTTGGTCCGACATGGGCCGCTGATGAAACGCCCGATGCCTTGATCAAACGCCTCTCCACGGAAATGCTGGACGGCATCAAGGGCGACAAGTCGATCCAGGCCGGAGACGTGGCGCGTATTGTGGTGCTGGTGGACACAAAGATCATGCCCCATGTCAACTTCCAGGCTATGACGGCATCCGCCATTGGGCCGCAATGGCTCAAGGCGACGCCGGAACAGCAAAAACGGCTACAGGAGGAATTCAAGGTCTTGCTCGTGCGAATCTATTCTGGCGCGCTGGCTCAAGTCAGCGATCAAACCATTGTGGTCAAGCCGTTGCGGGCTGCGCCCGAGGACAAAAAGATAGTGGTGCGCACCGAGGTGCGTGGCAGGGGCGACCCGATCCAGATTGATTACCGGCTGGAGAAGACGCCCGGCGAAGGAGCCGGCTGGAAAATCTACGATCTCAATGTCCTGGGAGCCTGGATGGTCGCGACCTATTTCGAACAGTTCAAGCCGCAATTGAATGCCAACGGCATAGATGGACTTATCGCCTTCATGGTGGAGCGCAACAAGTCCAACGCGAAAAAGGGCTGACCGTGATGGTCTTGCCCGCAGACCTCACCCGCATCCAGGCACGCGCCTGCCTGCAGATGTTGGTGCAGGGCCTGCGGCTGGAACAGGAGCCGATGGTGGTGGTGGATGCAGCCGCGCTCAGCCACTTTGACTCAACCGCGCTTGCGGTGTTGCTGGAGTTCCGGCGTGCGAGTCTGGCGATGGGGAAAAGCCTCACCGTTCGCGCCATGCCGCAGCGCCTGAGAGATCTCGCCACCCTGTACGGTATCGGGGAGCTATTGCCAGACGTTTGAGAGCCTGAGAGGTAATCCTCGATTGCCTCTCACGCTCTGACATGACCCGCTAAAATCGCCGGTCCCCATGCCAGCCATCTCTTTCCAGTCAGTTTCCAAAGCGTACCCCTCATCCCGCAGCCCCAAAGACAGCCCGTTGTTGGCGCTGGATGGTGTCAGTCTCGATATCGCGCAGGGCGAGTTCTTTGGATTGCTGGGCCCCAACGGTGCCGGCAAAACTACCCTCATCAGCATTCTTGCTGGCCTCACGCGTGCTACGCGGGGGCGGGTGGTGGTGCTGGGCAGTGACGTGCAGTCAGACTACGCCGCCGCCCGGCGCAAGCTGGGTGTGGTGCCGCAGGAGCTGGTCTTCGACCCGTTCTTCAACGTGCGCGAGGCACTGCGTATCCAGTCCGGCTACTTCGGTGTGAAGAATAACAACGCCTGGATCGACGAGTTGCTGGAGAGCCTGGGCCTGGCCGACAAAGCCGACTTCAATACGCGCCAGCTATCGGGCGGCATGAAACGACGCATGCTGGTGGCGCAGGCGCTGGTTCACAAGCCACCTGTGATTGTTCTGGATGAACCCACGGCGGGTGTGGATGTGGAACTGCGCCAGACCTTATGGCATTTCATCGCCAAACTCAACAAGCAGGGCCACACGGTGCTGCTGACAACCCACTACCTGGAAGAGGCCGAGGCACTGTGCGGACGAATCGCGATGTTGAAGTCCGGGCGCGTAGTGGCATTGGACCGTACCAGTGAGTTGCTCAAGGCGGCGTCCAGCAATGTGCTGCGCTTCAAGCTCGATGCCGAGTTGCCCAAGGCGCTGGCCGACAAGGCGCGGATCACCGGGCGCATCGTGCAGTTCCCGGCACACGATGCCCTGGAAATCGAGCGTTACCTGGCAGCGGTGCGCGAAGCCGGGTTGCAGGCTGAAGACGTGGAGATTCGCAAAGCCGACCTGGAAGATGTGTTCATTGATGTGATGGCCCAACATCGGGACAGCGTAGCCGGAGTCAATCGATGAC
>JANOCN010000734.1:0-4774 GCA_031412185.1 Betaproteobacteria bacterium
GAAGCCGGTACGCTGGACGACGTGTTCCGGGACCCACGCCATCCGTACCTGAAGGCGCTGATGCGTGCGGTGCCGCGCTTCAACATGGCACCGGGCGAGCGCCTGACCCCGATCCGCGAGATACAGGTATCGGCTGGTCACCTGATGCAGAAGCAGGAAAACCGCCCGGCCAATGTGGACCCGGGTGCACCGATGCTGATCGTGCGCAAGCTCAGCAAGCGTTTTGGAACCCGCAAGACCTCGTTGTTCGGTGGCAAACCCGCAGGCGAGACGCTGGCGGTGGATGATGTCAGTTTCGAAGTGGCCCCGGGCGAGTGCCTCGGTTTGGTGGGCGAGTCCGGTTGTGGCAAGACAACCACGGCAAAGATGATCCTGCGCTCCACCATGCCCGACTCCGGAGAGATAATTTTCAACGACCGCGGTCAGCCGCGCGACGTGCTGAAGCTGCAGGGTGCCGAGTTGTTCGAGTACCGCCGACGGGTGCAGTTTGTGTTCCAGGACCCGTTTGGATCGCTGAACCCGCGTATGACGGTCTACGACATTGTCAGCGAACCGCTGGTGATCCACGGCATCGGGGACGAGGATGAACGTTTCTCCAGGGTTAAAGAGCTGATCGGGCTGGTGGGCCTGGACGTGCGCCACCTGCGCCGTTATCCGCACAGCTTTTCGGGCGGGCAGCGCCAGCGTATCGGTATCGCACGCGCGCTGGCGCTCAGCCCGGACCTGCTGATCTGCGACGAGCCGGTGTCGGCGCTCGACGTGTCGGTGCAAGCGCAGGTGCTCAACCTGCTGCTCGATCTGCGCAAAGAGATGAACCTGACCTACCTGTTCATCTCGCACAACCTGGCCGTGGTGCACTACATCGCCGATCGCATCGCCGTCATGTGTGCCGGGCGGCTGGTCGAGCTGGCCCGTTATGACGCCTTGTTTGCCAACCCGGTGCATCCGTATACCCGGGCACTGCTGGCAGCGGTGCCCAGCCCGGATCTGGACCGTAAGCTGAATTTCGATGCGCTGATGGAGGGCAAGGCGTCCATCCCGGCGGCATGGCCGCAACCGTTCCGGCTGGACGGCTCTGCACCGGTGGGAATGATCGACGTGGGCGATAGCCATTTTGTCCGCGCACATGCGGATGCTGATATTACGGAGTTGAGAATATGACCCAAAAAACTGGATGGACCTGGCCGCTTGCAGGCTTGCGCAGTACTGTGCTTGCCGCAGGTGCGCTGGCCTGTTTTTTGCCGCTTGCATCAGCCGCGCCAGCCACCCTGGTGGAGACCCCGATGTTGCAGGCTGACGTGGCGGCGAAGAAGTTGCCTCCCATCAAGCTGCGCCTGCCGGACAACCCTCTGGTGGTGGCCATGGACGGCAAGACCAGCGAGCTGGGGCGGCACGGCGGCACGCTCAATATGCTGATCGGCCGCTCGCGCGACGTGCGCCTGATGATGGTCTACGGTTATGCACGCCTGGTCGGTTACGACGCCAATCTGAAAATCGTTCCTGACCTGCTGGAGAGCATTGAGGTCAAGGAAGACCGCATCTACACGATGAAGCTGCGCAAGGGCCACAAGTGGTCCGACGGGCAGCTCTTTACATCCGACGACTTCCGTTATTTCTGGGAAGACGTGGCCAATGACCGGGACCTCAGCCCCGCCGGCCCGCCGAGCGATCTGCTGGTGGAAGGAGCGCCCCCGAAAGTGGAGTATGTCGACAAGAACACGGTGCGCTACACCTGGGCCAAGCCGAACCCAGAGTTCCTGGCGAAGATGGCCAGCCCGACGCCACTCAACATCTTCCGGCCGGCGCATTACCTAAAGCAGTTCCACAAGAAACACACGCCCAAGGCGGTGGAGCTTGAGAAGACCGACCCGGGCAAGCGGACGTGGGCAGCCATCCACAACCGCGAAGACAACATGAACAATTTCGACAACCCCAACCTGCCAACATTGCAGCCGTGGACCAACACTACCAAGTTGCCGGCCGACCGCTTCATCGGCGTTCGCAACCCGTATTTTCATCGGGTCGATGCAGCGGGGCGTCAACTGCCCT
Organism: Betaproteobacteria bacterium; assembly: GCA_031412185.1. Taxonomy (GTDB): domain Bacteria; phylum Pseudomonadota; class Gammaproteobacteria; order Burkholderiales; family Burkholderiaceae_C; genus CAISIP01. Next base: position 2,050 of record JANOCN010000734.1, read on the forward strand.
ACATCGACCGCGTGGTCATGCCGGTGGCCGATGGCAAATTGATCCCCGCCAAGAGCGGGGCCGGCGAGTCCGATCTGCAGGCGCGCGACATCCAGTTCAGCCACTTCACTTTCCTGAAAAAGGGCGAAAAGACCAGCAATTACCGTACGCTTTTGTGGCGGACCGGCCAGGGCTCCCACTTCGCCCTGTATCCGAACCTTAACGCCGCAGACCCGGTGTGGCGACAGCTGTTTCGCGATGTCCGGTTCCGGCGCGCGCTTTCGCTGGCTATCGACCGCGCGCAGGTGAACCAGGTGTTGTACTTCGGCCTGGCCTCGCCGAGCAACAACACGGTGGTGTCCGAGAGCCCGTTGTACCGCAAGGAATACCAGAGCCAGTGGACGCAGTTCGATCTAAAGGCCACCAACCGCCTGCTCGATGAAATCGGCCTCAAGCGCGGGTCCGACGGTATCCGCAGGTTGTCCGATGGCCGTCCGCTGGAAGTCATTGTCGAGACGGCTGGTGAATCCACCGAGCAGACCGATATCCTGGAACTGATACGCGAGACCTGGAAGGAAGCCGGCATCAAGCTGTTCAGCAAGCCGTCGCAGCGCGACGCGTTGCGCAACCGCGTGTTTTCCGGGGAGGCCATGATGTCGGTCTGGAGCGGCCTGGACAATGGTTTGCCCACTGCCGAGACCAGCCCTGACGAATTGGCACCGGTCAACCAGATCCAGTTGCAATGGCCCAAGTTTGGCCAGTTCCACGAAACCGCAGGCAAGTCGGGCGAAGCACCTGACTTTCCCGAAGCCATAGAGCTGATGAAGCTGCGCGACGCCTGGCGCATGGAGAGCCGCGCTGGCCGCGAGAAGATCTGGCATCGCATGCTGGCCATCCATGCCGATCAGCAGTTCAGCATCGGTGTGGTAAGCGGCGTGCAGCAACCCATGGTGGTCAGCAACGCGCTGAAGAATGTGCCCGAGAAGGGCCTCTATAACTGGGATCCCGGCTCGCTTTTCGGTGTTTACCGCCCGGACACCTTCTGGTTCACCGACGCGCGCAGGAACTGACGATGCATCGCCCGGACCGACATAACTTCGTATGGCGTTGCCCGATCAGGGCGCGCGCAGTGTCCTTCGGGCAGACGGGCGGGCACTGAATGCTGGCCTATACGATCCGGCGCATCTTGCTGATGCTGCCGACGCTGCTGGTGATCAGTTTTGTAACCTTCGTCATCATCAAACTTCCCCCGGGCGATTTTCTGTCAAACCAGATCGCCGAGTTGCGCAGCCAGGGTGATACGGGGGCGCTGGAGCGGGTCCAGTTCTTGCGCCAGCAGTTTGGTCTGGACAAGTCGTTCCTTGAGCAGTACGCAACCTGGATTGGCATCTGGCCCAGCGAGCGCGGCTTCTCGGGACTGCTGCAGGGTGATTGGGGCTGGTCGTTCGAGCACAACCTTCCGGTGGGTGATGTGGTGGGCGACCGGCTGGTGCTGTCGTTCGTGCTCAACATCACCGTAATACTTTTTACCTGGGCGGTGTCGTTCCCGATCGGCTTTTATGCGGCCACGCACCAGTACAGCTGGGGCGATCACGGGCTCTCGCTGCTCGGCTACGTGGGGCTTGCGACGCCTAATTTCCTGCTTGCGCTGGTGTTGATGTATTTTGCAAACGTGCAATTTGGCTTGTCCATTGGCGGCATGATGGCGCCCGAATTTCTGGAGCAACCGATGAGCTGGCCCAAGTTCATGTCGGTGCTGTCGCACCTGTGGATACCGGTGCTTGTCATTGGCACCTCCGGTACGGCGGGGATGATCCGGCGCTTGCGCGCCAATTTGCTGGACGAGTTGCAAAAGCAATATGTGGTGACGGCGCGCAGCAAGGGGATGCCGCAGACGCGCCTGCTCATCAAGTACCCGCTGCGCATGGCGCTGAATCCATTTGTAGCCGACATCGGCAATCTGCTGCCCAGCGTTATCTCCGGCTCGGCCATCGTCTCGGTGGTGCTGTCCTTGCAGACCGAAGGTCCGATGCTGCTGGATGCCTTGCAAAGCCAGGACCAGTATCTGGCTGGTTCCTTTCTGATGTTCCTGGCCTTGTTGACCGTGTTGGGCATGTTTGTTTCCGATCTGCTGCTGGCAGCGCTCGACCCGCGTATCCGGCTCTCCGGTGAGGTGGCCAAATGAGTGGTGGACCGGGGACCAGTCCGCCGCTGGAACACTACGTATCCACCGCCCCGTTCGAACCCCAGTCGGTAGAGACGCTCAGCGCAGAGCAGGAAGAGTTCTACCGGGCTTCCCAGTGGCGCATCATGTGGTGGAAGTTTCGCCGCCACAAGATAGCCGTGTGGTGCGGGGCCATCCTGTTGCTGCTCTACGCATCGGCATTGGTGAGTGAGGTGTTAGCGCCCTACGGACTGAATACCCGCGACTCGCGGCACATCTACGCGCCCCCGCAAGCGGTGCATCTGTTCCACGAGGGGAGTTTCAAAGGGCCGTTTGTGTATGGCTACAGCATGAAACTCAACCTGGACACGATGAAACGCGAGTTCAGCGCAGACCCGGCCAAAGTCGAACCATTGCGTTTTTTCTGCCGTGGTGACGACTACCAGTTCTGGGGCATGCTGGAGGCCAGTTTCCACGTGGTGTGCCCGGCCGAAGGCGGCACCCTGTTCCTGCTGGGGACCGACCGGCTCGGACGGGACGTGTTGTCACGCATCATCTACGGTACCCGCATTTCGCTCACGG
>JANOCN010000735.1:0-3557 GCA_031412185.1 Betaproteobacteria bacterium
CCATCCACACCGCAGCGCAGCAGGTAGCGCACCAGCGCACGGAGGCCCACTGTGTCGGGCTGGCTGGTGGCGTCAAAAGGCGTGGGCAAGACCGGGAACACGCCCCCGAGTGGGATGTGATGTGGTTGGACGGCGTGGGCGTGTGGTTGGGTCATCGGGCGAGGGCGGGTGGGCTGTGCACCAAAAAAGGATGTGCAGTCTGGTTCGGTTCTATTGAATTTTATGTTGGAGTGTATTGCTGCTTGCGTCTGGATGACAGTTTGGGACGCATTCAGGTCACGGTTCAGATTCAGTGACGGGCCCTGGCCTCACTAGCCGAGGACGCCGGGGTGGGTGGCCACCCGCCCCAGCATCCTCGGCGGCGAACCTGGTTGGTTCGCGCAGATCAACCTGCAGTATCCTCACGATCCTCGCAGATCGGGTCGATGGGGCGCTCGGCGCAGCGGCATACAGGAGGAGAGCCGCGGGGCTTTGGGGAGAGCCGCGGAGCTGAGTGCGCCGTCGGGCTCATCACCTACAAATGCTGGCCCGTACGCTCCCGCAAGTAGCCGCGTGTCAGGTCTGCCCCAAACCATCTATTTCAGATTCGACACCGTATCAGCCCGGGTCCGACCGGCCGGTCCCCGAATACTTCTCCCCCAGCGCCAGCAGCTCCGGGGTTCCAATCAACGCGTTCAGCTGGTCGAAGTCGAACATCTCCGCTTGCATCGGTGCGGTGGTCTGGTGGGTCTTGAGCGACTGGTAGTAACGCTGCAGCGTGTATGCGACGGCCCGCGCAGTGCCGCCCGGAAAGATAACGATCTTGAATCCCTGCTGGCCCAGGGCGTCGGCACTTTGCACCGGCGTTTTTCCGCCTTCCACCATATTGGCCAGCAGAGGAATGCGGTGCGCAAAACGCTGGCAGGCTGCGTTCATCTGCTCTGGCGTGCGCAAGGCCTCGACAAACAGGGCGTCCACACCACAGTCGAGATACGCTTGCGCACGGTCCAATGCTGCCTCCAGCCCCTCCACCGCCAGCGCGTCGGTGCGGGCCAGGATAAGCGTATCGGTATGGTGGCGCGCATCGAGCGCAGCATGAAGCTTGCCGCACATCTCTGAGGTGTCGATGACAGTTTTGCCCTCCAGATGGCCACAACGTTTGGGGAAACCCTGGTCTTCGATCTGCACCATCGCCGCACCGGCACGCTCGAATCCGCGCACCGTGCGTTGCACATTCAGCGCATTGCCAAAACCGGTGTCGGCGTCAACAATGACTGGCGTGTTGATCCGCTCGGTGATGCGGGCCAGGGTGTCCTGCACTTCGGTGAATGTGGTGAGCCCCACATCGGAGCGCCCGAACCTGGTGTAGGCTATCGACGCACCCGACAGGTACAGGGCTTCGAACCCGGCCTGCTCGGCCACCAGTGCTGTGAGCGCGTCGTAGATGCCGGGAGCCAACAGTACTGTGGGCTGCCGCAGCCGCTGTTTAAGTGAGGGTTGCACAAATAGGTCTCGGATGGGAAAAAGCGCGGTTACTGATGGAGCTGCTGGATGTCCGGGCGCTACTCACCCGGTACTCTGGTGGCCCGCCAGCTGGGACAGCGCCGATCCTGCTGCGACCCAGCCCCCGCCGATAGCACTGAGCAATCCGTTTCCAGACAGGTAGCCCCACACGGCATTGCCGGATACGCCTCGGGCAGCGCCACCGGCGGCAAGCAGGTTGGGAAAAACCGAACCGTCATTCTTGACCACACGGCACTGGGCATCGATGTCCAGCCCGCCCTGGGTGTGGAACAGTGCACCGGTGACCTTGACCGCGAAATACGGCGGCTGCAAGGCGCGTTTGAATGTGCGGCCAAAGCGGTCGGTGCCGCTTGTCTTTACTTCGGCCAGCGTTGCAGACACAGCGGCTTCGGCGCAGCCGATCAGTTGGGCCAATGCTGCAACGCTGGTGGCCGTCTTGCACGCACCGGCCTTCTCAGCGTCGACAAAATCCGGAAAGCTACGTGCCATCTCCAATAGCGGTGCATCGAATACATTCCAGGCAATACCGCCGGGTTGTTCCAGCACGTGAACCGCGGCCTCCGAGTAGCCTTGGGTTTCATCGTGAAATCGTGCACCGCTGGTATTGATCTGTATGCCGCCTTCCATCATGGCGGCCCAGCTCATCAGCGCGTTCTGGGGCGTGGCCCACGAACCGTGGCCCTGGTAGGCACCCATGTCGGCCAGGCGGGCGCCGATTTGCTGCGCCCACACAATCGCGCTTCCGTCGTTGCCCACATGCCCGGCAAAAACGGCGCTGCGCATGGCCGGCAACAGCGCGCTGACCATCGCGGTGTTGCCGCCATACCCGTTGCACGCCAATACCAGCACATCACAGCCCAGATACTCGAGTGCGCCGCCCGGACGCTCAAACCCTACGCCCAGGACGCGGTCACTTGCGTCCAGCCACAGCTCGCAGACGCGTGCCTCGGTCAGGATGTCGGCACCGGCGGCGCTGGCTGCGTGTTCCATCCGCGCCATCAGTGCAGCGCCGGTACGCTCGGGCACCGCATGCATACGCCGCGCCCGGTGGCCCGGATAAAGGAAGCCATCGAGTATCTCGAACACGATGCCGTGTTCGGCCTCAAGCGCGTCTATGCCTTGTGCCACCGCCTGTGTGTAGGCAGCCACCAGATGCACTGCGGCGTCACCGTGGGCTTTGGCCTGAACGTCCTGCGCAAACAGCGCGATGGAATCTTCTATGCCCAGTGATCGTTGCAGCCGCGTACCAGCCGCCGGTATGAAACCGGACGACAACGCGGTCGAACCGGTGGGTACTGCATCGCGCTCCAGCAGCACACATTCCACACCCTGGCCGCGCAGCCGCAACCCAGTCATCAGCCCACATGCGCCGGCACCGACGATGGCCACCGGCACATGCGGTGCGCGCGGCACACCCGGTAGCTGCTGCGCGCGAACCACCCGAAGCGGATTCATGGTTGCACTCCCAGTTTGATCTTCAGCTGGTTCATCAGGCCACCGGCGGCGGCCATGTCGAGCAGGAACTGCGGCACCGGTTCGCACTGCAGCAACACGCCGCCTGCGGAGGTGACGGCCAGACGCTGCAGGTCCAGCGCTACCTGCTCGCCCTCTTGCAACTGCTCTGCCTGCGCGGCGGTAAGCAGCAGCAGCCCCAGATTGAATGCGTTGCGGAAAAACAGCCCACCAAATGACGGCGCGATCACGGCGCGTATACCAAGATGCACCAGTGCTGCTGCGGCCTGCTCTCGCGAGGAACCAATACCGAAGTTGGGGCCGGCGGCAATCACGTCGCCCGGGCGCACCGCTGCAGCAAAGCCGGGGCGGATGCTCTCCAGGCAGTGCGGCGCGATACCGTCGATGCCCAGCTTCATGTAGGCTCCAGGCGCCAGTGCGTCGGTATCGATGTCCGCGCCCAATTTCCAGATGCGGTGCTGGCTCATAGGAAGTTCACGCACCCACACCCATAGGATGGCCTCTTGAACATTCAGTCCACCTTGACATTTGCCGCCTTGATAACCGGTGCCCACTTGCGCATTTCGTTCTGGATGAAGGCC
>JANOCN010000736.1:0-2705 GCA_031412185.1 Betaproteobacteria bacterium
GATCGTGCGGGGTTTCATTCATGGCCAAGGCTTCGGTGAATGGCCAGGCCCAGCGCTGCACCTACCAATTGCGCGATGACAAAGCCGGCCACACTTGCCGGTGCGATGCCGGCAAAACTGTCGCTGAACATGCGGCCAAAGGCGGCGGCCGGATTGGCAAACGACGTTGACGCCGTGAACCAGTACGCGGCACCGATGTAGGCCGCCACCATCGGCGCGACACGCCCCGCCCGCGCACGCAGAATCACCAGCAGCAGACCGGCGGTGGCGACCACTTCGGCGATCCACTGGCCGGTGCCGCTGCGCACGTGGGTGGATAGCTGGAAGATCGCCATCTCAAACATGGCGTGGGCCAGCCAGGCACCGAGCATGGCCCCAAGCAGTTGCGCGGCCACGTAAGGCAGCAGCCAGGCTGGGCGCAGGTCACCACGTACGACCATCACGGCGCTCACTGCCGGGTTGAAATGTGCGCCGCTGACCGGGCCGAACACCTCGATCAGCACATACAGGCCACCCACCGTCGCCAGCGTGTTGGCCAGCAGGGCAATACCCATATTGCCTGCTGACAGCCGCTCGGCCATGATGCCCGAGCCAATTACCACCGCCAGCAGCAACAAGGTGCCGATTGCTTCGGCCAGGAGTTTGCGCGTCAGCTGGTGCATCAACACAGGTTTTGCTGTTGCGGCACACGCCGCGTCGAAGTCGGCACGCACACGTCAGAGTTTGCCAATCTGCTTGAGCTCGTGTTGGATCGCCATGGCGTCGAGTCGCTGCGTAGGCAGTGCCAGCATCAGCTCGATACGCCGCTTCAGGGTTAGCGCAGTGGCCATGAAGGCACGCGCCTTTTCTTCGTCGCTTCCCAGCACCGCCGCGGGGTCGGGCACGCCCCAGTGTGCGGTCATCGGCTGGCCTGGCCAGATCGGGCACATTTCACCAGCCGCGTTGTCGCAAACCGTCAGCACAAAGTCAAGCGCCGGCGCGCCGGGCAACGCAAACTCGTCCCAGTTCTTGCTGCGGTAGCCGTCCGTGGCGATACGCATCGCTGCAAGGGTGGACAACGCGAACGGATTGACGGTACCGCTGGGGTGGCTGCCTGCTGAATGCGCCTTGAAGCGCCCGGCACCCAGATGGTTGAGCAAACCCTCGGCAAGAATAGACCGGGCCGAATTGCCGGTGCAGATGAACAGGACGTGTTGGATGGTATCCGCCATAAAAACTCCGGTTGTTTAACAGGTAACACAGTCGATTGGCACAAGGCAGGGCTCGCCCTGGCAGCAATGCGCGGTGAGATACGCCAGCAAACCATTCATCCGATCGAAACTTGCGCGGTAGATCAGGTGTCGGCCATCGCGTTGCTGCGACACCAAGCCTGCATGGGCAAGTTCCTTTAGGTGAAACGACAAGGTGGTGGCCGCTACGCCGAGTTCCGCGCCAAGCGCACCGGGCGTAAGGCCCGGTGGGCCTGCCACCACCAGGCTGCGGAAAACCCGCAGTCGGCTGGCCTGGGCGAGTGCCGCAAGAGCCTTAACGACGTCTTGTTCTTCCATATTTCTATATTTATTGAATAGTCGAAATATAGCAGATGGTTTCTTGTACCTACTGCTTTGGGCGTATTGAAGCCTCCGCACCAAGTGCAGCACAATGCCGGGCAACCACAAGAATCGCCGCCCGCGCCCGACCAACTTCCATGCATCCTCTACCCGCCATCATCGACCTGGAGGCGTCCGGATTCGGCAAAGGCAGCTACCCGATCGAGGTCGGTTTTGTGCTGCCGCAAGGCAACATGTACTGCACCCTCATCGCGCCGGCAGCGCACTGGTTGCACTGGGATCCGCAGGCCGAAAACGTGCACCACATCACACGCGATTTGCTGCAGGCGCATGGCAAGTCAGCGGCGTCGGTCGCGCAGGCGCTGAACCAGCAACTGCGCGGCAGCACGATTTATTCTGACGGCTGGGCCAACGACTACACCTGGCTGAACCTGCTGTTTGACGAAGCCGAGATGACGCCAGCCTTCAAACTCGACAACCTGCGCGTTTTACTCAGCGAGAGCGAAGCCGCCGGTTGGCATGGCTGCAAACAGCGGGTGCTGGAGGCACTGCAGGTACCGCGCCACCGCGCCAGCACCGACGCCAAGGTACTGCAACTTACACTGCAGCGGCTGCGCGAGCACGAGGTCTGAGCGGTCGGCCCGTCGGCACCGGCTCGGTGTCCATCCGGCCCAGCGCCAGCGCGGCGCGCTGCAGCGCCGGCAGCCATTGTTTGGCGGTGTCAACGTTCAGCCGCATGGTGGGCGCCTGCAGCGCGACGCACAGGTTGGACAGCCCCGCGCCGCGCGGCACCTGCACCGCAATACACACCAGCCCTGGCAGGAACTCTTCATCGTCGATGGCATAGCCATCTTTGCGCACGCGGCGTATCTCTTGCTCCAGCAACGCCAGGTCGGTGGTGGTGTTGGCGGTGTATTTTTCCAGGGGTGCGTGGGCCAGCAGACGGCGGCGCTGCGCCGGGCTCATGTGCGCCAGCAACACTTTGCCGCTGGCCGAGCAATGGGCTGGCACCCGCGAGCCAGCACGCAGGTAAAAACGCAGCGGTGCAGCGGTCTCGACCCGGTCCAGGTAGACCACTTCACTACCCGACAGGGCGGTGATGTTGCAGCTCTCGCCCACTTCTTCCACCAGGTGGCGCAGCACGGTATGGCGCGC
>JANOCN010000737.1:0-5881 GCA_031412185.1 Betaproteobacteria bacterium
GTGCCGTCGACCCAGTACCAGCTTGTGCTGGTGGTGGTATGTTTCCCGGCCCGCAGCGCTTGGGACAACTCACCGGTCTGGGCCAAAGCATCGGGTGCCAGCAGGTTGATCAGGGTGCTCTTTCCAGCACCGGATGGACCCAGAACGAGGGTGGTCTTGCCGTGAAGGTGCCGCGTCAGCTGCGCGCGGTCGTCCTCGGGCGTTGTCTTGAGTGATAGCGGCAACACTTCGTAGCCCATCTGGCGGTAAGGCTCCAGCCACGCCCATGCGCGCGCAAACGGTTGCGGAAGATCGCGTTTGTTCAATGCTATCAACGGCTGGATCTTGGCAGCTTCGGCAGCGATCAGTGCGCGTGACAACTGGTTGCTCGAGAACGCGGGTTCGGCAGCGATCAGGAGCAGCACCTGGTCCAGGTTGGACGCAAATGATTTGGTGCGAATCTCGTCGCGCCGGTAAAAGAGATTGCGACGCTCCTCGATCTTTTCGATCGTGCCTTCATCGCGGGAAACTTGCCACAACACCCGGTCACCAACGACGCCCTGGCTCTTCTTGCCACGTGAGTGGCAGATGACCCGCGGGCCGTTATCCGGTTCGACCAGAAAATGGCGCCCGTAGTTGGCTACGATCAGCCCCGGCGCCAGCGTGGTGTGGTCAGTCAATAGAGATCCCGGCGCTGTGGGTCACTGCAGCAACGCCTCGACCGCTGCGGCGCATTCGAAGTCGGTGCTGGAAAGTCCCCCAACATCGTGCGTATTGAAGCGGACCACGCAGCGGTTGTACGAAACCACCATCTCGGGGTGGTGGTCAGAGACATGCGCCACAAAAGCGAGTGCATTGACGAAGGCGATGGTTTCGTAGTAGTTGGAAAAATCAAAGGTCTTCTCGATCGCCAATGTTCGTCCTTCGCCGCAAAGCACCCAGCCCTCCAGTTTGGCGAGACGCGAGACCACTTCCGTCGCGGTAAGGGCACGCCGTTGGGTCGTGGACCAGTCCTTTTTCTTGATCATGGTTGCGCAGCCTGTTCGGGGGATTCGCCGGATTCGATGGAGCCCATCAGGCGGCCATTCGCATGAGGCGCTCGCTCGCAGGAGGGTGCGAGTAGTAGAACTTGGCATACACCGGATCGGGAGTCAATGTCGAGGCATTGTCTTCGTAGAGTTTAAGCAGCGCCGCCGAGAGGTCGGCACCGCTGGTGTGTGCCACCGCATACGAATCGGCCTCGAACTCGTGCCGACGCGATATGTGCGAGAAAAGTGGCGCAACGAAAAGGCTGAAAACCGGGACCACCAGCATGAACAGCAGCAACGCCAGCGCGTCGTTGGGCGCTGCAGTGGCGAGGTTGGGGCGCACACCGAGCCCGGCGTAAAACCACCCCTGCGCCGACAACCAGCCCAGCAAGGCAAACCCCGCCAGGCTGATCGCAAACATGGCAAGCATGCGCTGGACAATGTGGCGGTGTTTGAAATGGCCCAGCTCGTGCGCCAACACGGCATCGACTTCTGCGGGCGCGAGTTTCGCCAGCAAGGTATCGTAGAAAACGACGCGTTTGGCTGCACCAAAGCCGGTGAAATAGGCATTGGCGTGTGCGCTGCGTTTGCTGCCATCCATCACAAACAACCCCTTGGCAGCAAATCCGCAGCGTTGCATCAATGCCGTCACGCGTCCCTTGAGCGATTCATCTTCGAGCGGCTTGAATTTGTTGAATAGCGGCGCAATAAAAGTCGGGTAGACCATCAGCAACACCAGGTTGAAACCCATCCAGACAGCCCACGCCCACAACCACCACCAATCGCCTGCGGCCCCCATCAACCATAGTATCAGCGCTGCGATTGGCAGGCCGATGACCAATCCAATCAAGGAAGACTTGAGCAAGTCGCCCAGCCACATCCCTAGACTCATCTTGTTGAACCCGAAGCGCGCCTCAATCCGAAAAGTCTGGTACCAGGCCAAAGGCAGCTCCACCATCGAGCCAATCAGCGTGAACGCCAACAGCAGGCCGAGCTGCTGCAGCATGCCACCGTCGAGGGCTGTCAGAAGCAGCGCATTGAGGGCATCCAGTCCGCCGAGAAGTGTCCAGCCCAACAGCACGGCCGTACCCAGTGCCAGCTCAAGCAATCCGAACCTGGTCTTGGTTATGGTGTAGTCAGCCGCCTTCTGATGCGCACCCAGTGTTATGGTGTGCGAGAAGGCTTCTGGCACCGTACCGCGATGTTGCGCTACATAACGAATATGGCGCGAAGCAAGCCAAAGTTTCAGCAGTGTGCCGACTACCAATGCCAGCGCAAAAAGCGAGGTGAATAGCAAGGCGGGCGGAAGAGTTTCAGGCATGGACGAAGACCGCAATGGCAGACATGCACTGGAGTTTAGGCCGAAATCACGGGCGACAAGGTGCTTGGGAGACAATTGTGCCTATGCCCGAAATAACCGACCCACTAAAGAAGTCCGATAAGAACCTGGTTTGGCTGGACTGCGAAATGTCAGGTCTCGAACCCGAAAAGGAACGCCTGCTGGAGATCGCTGTGGTGGTGACCGGCCCGCATCTGGAGCCGCGTCTCGAGGGTCCGGTTTTTGTGATTCACCAGAGTGACGCCTTGCTTGACCAGATGGATGCATGGAACAAGGGGACACACGGTAAAAGTGGTCTGGTCGCGAAAGTGCGCGCGTCCAGTTTGTCGGAGGCGCAGGCCGAGCAACAATTGCTGGATTTTCTCGCCGCCTACGTGCCCAAGGGCGCGTCCCCGCTGTGTGGCAATACGATCAGCCAGGACCGCCGCTTCCTGGTGAAATACATGCCCAGGCTGGAGGCGTTTTTTCATTACCGCAACCTGGATGTGAGCACGCTGAAGGAGCTTGCCAAGCGCTGGCGGCCCGAATTGCACAGCGCGTTCAAGAAGCAGCAGCAACACACCGCACTGGCGGATGTGCATGAGTCGATCGATGAGTTGGTGTACTACCGCAAGACGTTCCTGAAGATGGTTGATTAGGCACATACCCGAACCGTGCCATAATCTCAGGCTGCGCTGCTACCAGCGGCGCATTTGTGCATCTCCCCTCACACACCGTGCCTTGACACAGGGCATCTCAAAAGTGCAGCGTTTACGCTGCGGCCGGCACCGCTGGACTTGAGCTTCGTTTGATGGTTGATGTTTTTGACCAACGACGAAGCGACTGCACGAACTGCAGTGCGCCTACGTGAGAGTAAAAACCATGAACGACGCATTTGAAATGCAGAGCGACCTATCGCCTGCTGATTCCACATTTACCGATCACTCCGGGCACGCAGTCAGCGGCGCTACCGCCGAGTTCTCGGAGCCACCCGAAGTACTTGTGGCTGACGACCTGCCACCTGCAAACGAACCCGAGCTGCCTAACGGCTTCCTGAAAATGGGATTGGCCCCAGAGCTGCTGCAAGCAGTCAAGGACCTGGGCTTCACCCAGCCGACCATCGTTCAGGAGAAGACGATTCCGATGGCGATGCAAGGCCAGTCGGACGATGCAAAGGCTGCAAAATTTACCGACCTGATGGTTTCGAGCCAGACCGGAAGCGGCAAGACAGCGGCGTTCCTGCTGCCGGTTTTGCACACCCTGCTCAAGCAGCAGGCAGACGCCGTGACCAAGGAACGTGAAGATTTCGAGCGTGCCTGCACTGACGCCGAAGCCAAAGGCGAAGCAGCACCTAAACGCCCTCGTCGCAAAGACCCGACCAGCAGTCGCAACTTCAAGGCTGCTACACCGGGCGCTCTGGTTTTGTGCCCGACCCGCGAGCTGGCACAGCAGGTCGCACATGACGCCATTGATCTGGTACGCCATTGCCGTGGCCTGCGTATTGCCAATGTGGTCGGCGGCATGCCTTACCAGTTGCAGATCGCCAAGTTGCAGAACGCCGACCTGGTGGTGGCCACTCCCGGTCGGCTGCTGGATTTGCAGCGCTCGATGCAGATCAAGCTCGACCAGGTGCAGTTTCTGGTGGTTGACGAAGCCGACCGCATGCTGGACCTCGGCTTTGCCGACGACCTGGCCGAAGTGAACCAGCTCACGATAGAACGCAAGCAGACCATGATGTTCAGCGCCACGCTGGCACCCCGCATCCAGCAACTGGCCACCCGCGTGATGCGCCAACCCCAACGCGTGCAGATCGACAACCCGCAGGACAAGCACCAGAACATCAAACAGGTGCTGTTCTGGGCCGACAACGCCCAGCACAAACGCAAGCTGCTGGACCACTGGCTGCGTGACACGTCGATCAACCAGGCGATCGTTTTTGCAAGCACCCAGATTGAGTGTGATGGCCTGGCCAATGATCTGCAACAGGACGGTTTCAGTGCCGTGGCATTGCATGGTGCGCTGAACCAGGGCATTCGCAATCGCCGCCTGATGGCGCTGCGCGAAGGCCATGTCCAGATACTGGTGGCCACCGACGTCGCCGCACGCGGTCTGGACGTGCCGACCGTTACCCACGTGTTCAATTTTGGCCTGCCAATGAAGGCCGAGGATTACACCCACCGCATCGGACGCACCGGACGCGCCGGGCGCGATGGCCTAGCGGTAACACTGGCCGAGTTTCGCGACCGGCGCAAGATATTTGACATCGAGGCCTATACGCGCCAGCAGTTCAAGGCTGAAGTGATCCCCGGCCTGGAGCCGCAGCAGCGGTTTCCCGACTCGCGGCCCAACGCCAACTTTGGGGCCCGCAACGGGCGGGGTCCTTCGGAAGGCCCGTCGCGCGACCGCAAGTTCGGCCCGGCGCGTGGCCGTGAGGGCGTAGGTTTTGCGCCCCGTGAGGGCGCTGCTCGGGAAGGTTTCAGCTACAAACGCGAAGGCGGATTCAACGACCGTTTTGCCGGTCGGCCAGAGCCCCGCAACGAAGGGTTCGCACCGCGCAACGACTTCGCACCAAGGAAGCCTGCGTTTGCCAAACCGGCCCACGAACGGGCAGCATTTGCACCTTCGGGCAAAGTCTTTGTGCCGCGTGATGCCGCCAAGCGACCCCTCAAATTGAGCAAGCCCGTGCGTGACTAACCTCGTTTGGCGAATTTGAGACACCAAGCCTGCACATCGAAAGATCTGCAGGCTTTTTTGCGGCTGGATCAATAATCAGGAATATCACCATGTCGATGCAGCAGTTGTACCAACACAAGCGCGTTACCGCCGCAGAGGCGGTGCGTCTGGTTCGCAACGGAGACTTCATCATCTCGCCTACCGGCGTAGGTGAGGCGCCATCACTGCTGACGGCGTTGTCCGAGCAGCGCCATGACTTTCAGGACGTGCGGGTCGCGCAGATTCTGGCGATGCGCAAGTATGCCTACCTGGACCCGCTGACGGTCGATCATGTGCGCCACGTCTCGCTTTTTTACGGCGGCGCCAGCCGGGCAGGGGGCAAAGAAGGCTGGATTGACTTCATCCCCAACTACTTCTCGGAGATCCCGGTGCTTATCGAACGCGGGCTGATACCTTCGGACGTGGTGTTTGCCATGGTGTCGCCGATGGACGCGCACGGTTACTTCTCCGTGAGCTTGGGGGCCGACTACACGATGGCGGCGATCGCCCGGGCGCGGGTGGTGGTGTTCGAGGTCAATCCCCACGTGCCATTTGCCTACGGACGCTGCCACGTGCATATCTCGCGCGTGACTGCCTTGGTGGAGAGCAGCGAGCCGGTGCTCGAGGTTGGGCTGCCAAAGATAGGCACAGTGCAGGAGGCGATAGGAAAATACGTTGCTGACCTGATAGACGACGGCTCCACACTGCAGATTGGATACGGCGGTATTCCCGACGCGGTGGTAATGCAGCTCACGCACAAACACGATCTGGGTATCCACACCGAGATGATCGGCGACGGCATCTTGAGTCTGGTGGAGTGCGGTGCGGTCACCAACCGGCGCAA
>JANOCN010000738.1:0-9547 GCA_031412185.1 Betaproteobacteria bacterium
CCGGGCAATTGCCACAGCACGGTACCGGCAAAGTCCCGGTAGGCTGCCATGTCGGCCAACCGCGTCTTGAGCAGATAGTCGAAGCCACCCGCCACCATGTGGCACTCCATGATCTCGGCACGCACCTGCACCGCTGCCTTGAAGGCTTCGAAGACATTGGGAGTAGTGCGGTCCAGCAGTACCTCTACAAACACCATCATGCCGCGCCCGAGTTTGAGCGGGTTCAGCCGCGCCTCGTAGCCCAGGATGTAGCCATCTTTGGTCAGGCGTTGTACCCGTGCCAGAACGGCGGTGGGAGACAACGCAACGGTCTCGGCCAGCTTGAGGTTGGAGATGCGCCCATCCTGCTGCAGGCAGTCAAGTATCTTCAGATCGATGCGGTCCAGACTCATAGGACCCATGCGCATTCGGTTGCACCTGTGCTCATGACAACCTGTAAGTTTCCAGGTGGATGCTGGTCTCGGTGCTGCTGATGCCGCGTACCAGCCGTATGCGCTCCAGCACTTGCGACAACTCGGACAGATTGGCCGCGCGCAATTCGGCCAGCAGGTCCCAGCGGCCATTGGTATCGTGCAAGGAGGCCACACCCGGCTCACCGAGCAGGCTGGAGATCACCGCGCGGGTCTCGTTGCCCTCGACCGCCACCCCCATCCACGCCTTGATCTCGTTGGGCTGCGCGTCCGGGCGCAGCCGCACGGTGTAACCGACGATGACGCCAGCGTCTTCCAACTTGGTTATCCGGTTGCTGACAGTACCGCGTGACACACCCAACTTCCTGGCCAGGATGGCGACACTGGTGCGTGCGTCTTTGCGCAGCATCGACAACAAGTCCCTATCTGTTGCATCCATTTGTCGCATCCATTCTGACATTATGTGATTAGTTTCTCTCTAAATGCCAAAATTCTGGCAAAAAGCAGTCAGTTTTGCCGATTTACATTGGGCAAACAAACGCTGAGACTGGGTCTATTCCATCCGAGCCAAACCCATGAAAACCTTGCACAACACCTACACCCATTTCCTTAGCGCTGAAGACGTCGCGACCATTGTGCGCCGCTTGGGGCTCGCGCAAGCCATGAAAGGTATGGCCGATGCCATTCATCGGGACTACCTGCGCTGGCAGGATTTCGACAAAGGCGCACGGGTGGGCAACCACTCCGCGCTTGGTGTCATCGAGCTGATGCCAATTGCCGATGCCGACACTTACGCCTTCAAGTATGTCAATGGCCACCCGAGCAACCACCGCCTGGGGCTACCCACCGTGATGGCCTTCGGTGCCCTGGCCCAGGTTGCGACCGGTGTGCCGTATTTTCTGAGTGAGTTGACACTCACTACTGCAATTCGCACCGCTGCCACATCGGCCATGGCTGCCCAGGTGCTCGCGCGCCCTGGCAGCGCACGGATGGCGCTGATAGGCAACGGTTCGCAAAGTGAGTTCCAGGCTTTGGCATTTCAGCACTTGCTGGGCATAACGGAAATCCGCCTGTTCGACACCGACCCGGCCGCCACCGACAAGCTGGTTGCCAACTTGCAGCACAGCGGACTGCGTTTGGTGCGCTGCGCCACTACTGCCGAAGCGGTGCGTGGAGCCGATATAGTGACTACCGTGACCGCAGACAAATCCAACGCCACCGTCATCACACCCGACATGGTCGAGCCGGGAATGTTTTTCAACGGCGTTGGCGGCGATTGCCCAGGCAAGACCGAGTTGCACCCGGATGTGTTGCGCGCTGCCAGCGTGTTTGTCGAATTCGAGCCGCAGACCCGCATCGAGGGCGACCTGCAGCAGATGGGCGCAGACTTTGCCGTCACCGAGTTGTGGCAGGTGCTGCAAGGTCTGGCACCCGGACGCACGTCCGGGCAACAGGTGACCGTGTTTGACTCGGTGGGTTTCGCGCTGGAGGACTATTCGGCGCTGCGTTTCATGCAGGCAAGCGCCGTGCGTCTGGGGATTGGGCAGTCGCTGCCACTTATTCCGGCGCTGGCCAATTCGAAAGACCTGTTTGCGTTGATCCGGCCAGAGCAGCAGGTGTCGGCCGTACCGCAAGAAGCTGCGCGCGCAAAACGCGCAGCCACAGAACTCTCCGTCGCCTGATGGTTATTGCCGCGCAACCACCGGTCGCTGCAGGCGCAGTCAGCCTGATTGGGGTGCCGACCGACATTGGCGCTGGCATGCGTGGAGCCCGCATGGGACCGGAGGCCTTGCGCGTGGCGGGGCTGGCCGACGCGCTGGCTGGTTTGGGGCTGGATGTACGCGACTGCGGCAACCTGAACGGCCCGCCGAACCCGTGGCAAGTTGCCGTTAACGGCTTTCGCCACCTGCCGGAGGTGGTGGCGTGGAACCGCTTGCTGCACGACGCCATGTTTGCCGAGCTGGCAGGTGGCCGCCTGCCGATCATGCTGGGTGGCGACCACTGCCTGGGCATAGGGTCGATCAGTGCCGTGGCGCGCCATTGCCGCGAAACCGGCAAGAAGTTGCGCGTGTTGTGGTTTGACGCGCATGCCGATTTCAATACCGCCACGCTCACGCCCAGCGGCAATATCCACGGCATGCCGGTGGCCTGCCTGTGTGGCCACGGACCGCAGCAATTGGTCGAGATCGGTGGCCATGTACCCGCGCTGCACCCCAAGGAAATCCGCCAGATTGGCATTCGCAGCGTGGACGCCGGGGAAAAACGCCTGGTGCACGACATCGGCATCGAGGTGTTCGACATGCGCTACATCGATGAGATGGGCATGCGCCACACCATGGAGCTGGCGTTGGCGCTGGTAGACCCCCACACCCATGTGCATGTGAGCCTGGACGTGGACTTTCTCGACCCGGACATTGCACCCGGCGTGGGCACCACGGTACGTGGCGGGCCGACCTACCGCGAAGCGCAGTTGTGCATGGAGATGGTCGCCGACACCGGCCGGCTGGGCTCGCTGGATATTGTGGAACTCAACCCGGCGCTGGACTTGCGCAACCAGACCGCCGAGCTGGCCGTAGACCTGGTCGAAAGCCTGTTTGGCAAAAGCACGCTGATGCGAAAAGCACACGCGCGCCGCTGATATACGCTGGCTGCCTTCTCCGGCTCACGCCGGAGCTGCGCCGCACCACCGCACCGCAGTCAGGCGATCTGGCAAGCGGTCCAGGCGCTGTTGTTTTGGCTGGACGACACCACCGCGTTGACGAAACCGATACCCAGCAACCCGTCCAGCGAGTTGGGAAAATGCAGCGCCAGCGGGTCGGCCGTTTGCCCCGAGCGCCGGGCGGCAATGGCCTCGGCGGCATCGGAATAAAGATTCGCAAAACCTTCGTGGAATCCTTCCGGGTGCCCGGCCACGATACGGGAAGACCGGGCCGCTAACGGCAGGGTGCCTGGCCCGTTGGGGGTGCGGTTCTGCGACGGCGCGTCCAGTGGTTTGAAGGTCAACGCCTGCGGATGCTCCTGCATCCACTCGAGGCTTCCCGCCGAACCGCATACCCGGATGCGCAAGCCGTTTTCCACACCGGCGGCGGCCTGTGTCACCCAGAAGCTGCCGCGTGCCCCGCCGGTCAGGCGCAGCATGGCACCGGCAAAATCGTGCGTAGTGCGCCCGGGAACGATGCTGCCCACCTCAGCAGTTACCTGCGCCACCTCCAGGCCGGTAATAAAACGCAGCAGGTTGTGGGCGTGCGTGCCGATGTCGCCCATCACCAGTGACGGGCCACCGCGCGCCGGGTCTTCCTTCCAGGCGCGGCGGCCCGGGCCAGGTTTGGCGCGCCCTCCCTGCACATATTCGACCTGTACCAGACGTATGTCGCCCAGCAGGCCTTCACTGACCATGGCTTTGGCCTGGCGCACCATCGGGTAACCGGTGTAGTTGTGCGTCAGGCAGAACACCAGGCCACTTTCCAACACGCGCTGGTGCAACTGTTGTGCCTCGGCCAGCGTGTTGGTCATCGGTTTGTCGCAGATGACGTCAAAGCCCTTGGAAAGCGCCGCCATCGCGAACGTAAAGTGGCTGTCGTTGGGGGTCATGATGGCGACCACGTCGGCACCGTCGGCCCGGGAAGACTCGCCATGTAGCAGGTCGATGCCGCTGGCATAACAGCGCCCGGCTTCAAGGCCAATTTCCTGGCCCGCCGCTAGCGCCTTGGCCGGATCGGAAGACAGCGACGCAGCGACCAATGCATAACGGTCATCGAGCCGCGCAGCTTGGCGGTGCATGGCACCGATAAACGAGCCCGGACCGCCGCCAATTACCGCCAGCCGCAGCCGACGGCCCAGCCGCGCAATGACAGGGTTCAAAGACATGGCCGCTCGTCCATGCGCAGGGTCGCCTTGTTCACGGATAGGTCCGAAGTGCGCCTGGCCAGATGCTGGCGCGGTGGCCGATCAGCCGCCCTTCTTGGGGCGTTTGCCGGGGTTCTTTTTGCTGCGTGTGGCAGTGCCGCGTTCCAGGCTGCGCTTCTGGCCACGGACCACCGGCGCGGAGAAACCCGCTGCGGGAACGGGCTTTGGGGTGGCCTTGCGGTCGGCTTCGGTGCGGATTTCTTTGGGCATGTTTGCTCACTTCACGGGGATTTGTTGAACCTTCGATTAGGCCACACTGTACTGGCCGGACTCAGGGCGCAGCGTTGGCCGGTCCCAACACATCGAAATCGGCCTCGCCGACCCGCTCGCGCAGTGTGGCGGCATGGGCGGCGCGCTCACTGCGCTGCGATGTGTCGGGGATACGTGCAGCCAGTACCTCGGCCAACGCCGCAACCATGTTTGTGCGCTGCTGCGGGCTGTCGAAGATAAACAGGCGCATGTGGGTCCAGGGCGCGCCCGGTGTGTTGTCCACCAGTGTGGTGAAGCCGGCCAGCGCACCCTGGCGCTGCGCCTCGTGGTCAATCGGCTCCACCTGGTTTTGCAGGTAGTGGGTGTAGGCGTCGAACTGACCCCGCTTGGCGCGCCAGTAGATGGCGCGTGCGTACTGTCTTGGCTCCATCCCGTGCTCCTTCATTTCTGAGCGCACTCAAATGGGTGAACAATTATCCAAGACGCACCACAAATTGAGTGAAACATTCAATTGCACCTATTGAACAATAACGTTTTCATCCAGCCACCGAAGTTTATATGCGCCTGCCCAACCCCTACCGCCCGGAAGCCCAGATTGTTGCCCAACGCCTGGGTTCCCTTGCCAATACGCTGGATTGGTCCGCTGCAGCAAAAACCGCCACGCCCTGGGTACACGCCGTGCGCCAGAACCCGCCGCCGTTCTGGGCCATGGAGAGTTTGCTCAAGGAATACCCGATCTCCAGCGCCGAAGGCCTGGCCCTGATGCGTCTGGCCGAAGCGCTGCTGCGCGTGCCGGACGCCGAGACCGCGATCGCACTCACGGCCGACCAACTGGGCCGCGCCGACTTCGACGCAGCGGGTGACAAGACCCTGGCGCGCCTGTCCAGTACGGCGATTGCCATGACCAAGAAGTTTCTGCCTGATGGTGACACACCCAGCGGCATTTTTGCCAAGCTCGGCGCGCGGTCCGTGGTGGCCGCGACGCTGCGCGCGGTGCAGTTGCTGGGGCGCCAGTTTGTGCTCGGCCAGACAATTGCTGAGGCCATGGACGAAGCCGCGTCGGTGAAACGCAAGACCGGTAATCTGCGCTACAGCTACGACATGCTGGGTGAAGGCGCACGCACCGGTGCCGATGCGCTCAAGTACCTGGCCAGCTACCAGAACGCCATCGCCTCCATCGCCAAAGGCAGCGATGCCCAGGGTGCGTGCGAAAAGAACGACGGCATTTCCATCAAACTCAGCGCCCTGCACCCGCGTTATGAAGACGCGCACAAGGAGCGGGTGATGGTTGAGCTGGTGCCGCGGGTGTGGGGCTTGTGCGAACAGGCGGCGCGGGCAAACATCAACCTGACGATCGATGCCGAAGAGGTGGACCGGCTGGAGTTGTCGCTGGAAGTATTCGACGTACTGGCTGCAAAAGTGGCGCAGCAGTTTCCGCAATGGACCGGTTTTGGCCTGGCCATGCAGGCCTACCAGACCCGTGCGCTGGAGCTGATTGCGCACATCGCCGCACTTGCGCGCAAACACAAGATTCGCCTGATGTGCCGCCTGGTCAAAGGCGCGTACTGGGACGCCGAGATAAAACGTGCGCAGGAGATGGGCCTGCCGGCCTACCCGGTGTTCACGCACAAACACCATACCGACGTGTCGTACCTGGCCTGCGCACGCGCGCTGCTGGATGCACCCGATGCGATCTACCCGCAGTTTGCCACGCACAATGCAGCCACCATCGCGGCCATTTTGCAAATGGGCGCCAAGTCCGGTGCACCATTCGAATTACAGCGCTTGCATGGCATGGGCGAGGGCGTCTATCGGGAGGTCTTGAAGAACCCGTTGATCGCGTGCCGCGTCTACGCCCCGGTGGGCGCCCACAAAGACCTGCTGGCCTACCTGGTGCGACGCTTGCTGGAGAACGGTGCCAATTCGTCATTTGTGCACCAGTTGGCCGACGAGTCGGTGGGTATGCAAGAGCTGCTGATCTCGCCCCTGCGGCTGGAATCAGAAACCTCGTTGCCCCTGCCACTTGACCTGTTCGGCAGCACGCGCAAGAACAGCGCTGGGCTCGATCTGACGGTAGCCTCCATGCGCGACCCGCTGCTGTCGGCCTACCAGTCGGTGCGTGTCGCCGCAGTGCCGGTGTTCGATGTGGAAGCTATCAGCGGCTGCGTGCAGGCCAGCGCGGCGGGTTTCAAGACCTGGAGCAGGACCGAGGTTTCGCACCGAGCTGCAGTGCTGCGCCGTGCCGCCGACGCCATGGAGCAGCAGATGCCACATTTTTGCGCGCTGCTGGTGAAGGAAGCGTTCAAGACCTGGGGCGATGCGGTGAGCGAAGTGCGCGAGGCGGTGGACTTCTTGCGTTATTACGCCGGTGAAGCCGAACGCATCATGGCCCCGATGGGCATGCCGGTTCAGGACGGCGCAGTGCCACTGGGCGTCACCGGCGAATCGAACGAGTTGCGGCTGGTTGCGCGCGGGCCGTGGGTGTGTATCAGCCCGTGGAATTTTCCACTGGCAATTTTTGTCGGCCAGGTGGCGGCAGCATTGGCCACCGGCAACACGGTGTTAGCCAAACCAGCCGAACAAACGCCCGGCGTGGCGCTGCACGCCGTGCGGCTGTTGTATGCCGCCGGTGTGCCGGAGGCCGCGTTGCAGTTGTTGCATGGCCCGGGCGAAACGGTTGGCGCAGCGCTGGTGGCTGCCCCCGGCGTGGCCGGAGTCGTTTTTACCGGTTCGACCCAGGTGGCCAAGATCATCAACCGCGCGTTGGCTGCGAAAGACGGCCCTATCGTGCCGCTGATCGCCGAGACCGGTGGCATCAACGCGATGCTGGTGGACAGCACTGCGCTGCCCGAGCAGGTGAGCGATGCCGTGGTGCAAAGCGCTTTTCGCAGTGCTGGCCAGCGCTGCTCGGCATTGCGCCTGTTGTGTGTGCACGCCGAGATTGCCGACCATGTGATCGCCATGATCCAGGGCGCGGCGCAAGAGCTGGTTACCGGCGACCCGGCCGACCTGGCCACCGACGTGGGGCCGGTGATAGATGCTGAAGCTTTTGAGGGAATACGCGGCCACTGCGCGCGTTTGATGAAGGAGGCCCGCCCGCTGCTAGGCGTTGATACCCGCCGGTTGCCGCCCGATCAGACCGACCCGGCTGCGGCTCAGGCGAGCCCCAGCGCGGCCGAAAGCCGAACCGAAATTACCAACCTGGTCGCACCCCACGCCTTCGAAGTTAAATCCATCGCAGACCTGAAACACGAGATTTTTGGCCCGGTGCTGCACATCGTGCGCTGGAGCGGCGACCCGGCAGAGGTGATCGCGCAGATCAATGCGCTTGGTTACGGGCTGACCATCGGCATCCAGACCCGCATCGACAGCCGGGCCCAGGCGCTGGCGCGCGCCGCGCATGTCGGCAACGTCTACATCAACCGCAACCAGATCGGTGCCGTGGTGGGCGTGCAGCCGTTCGGCGGCGAGGGTTTGTCCGGCACCGGTCCCAAGGCTGGCGGCCCGCATTACCTGTACCGCTTCTGCGCCGAGCAGACCATCACTATCAACACCACGGCAGCGGGGGGAAATGCCGCGCTGCTTGCCGCTTAGCCAGGCGCAGTGGCTGACACATGTCGGCCAGTTTCCCCGTACGACCGCTTCCCAGGGTCACACGTGTGCTGACGCTTGGCGCAAATCGTTCAACCAAGAACTGAATGCGAGCTCGCGGTCCGCAGCCTCCATGCGAAGCAGCGCCGCTGGATGCAGCGTAATCAGTACGCGCAGGCCATCCGCGCGCTGAAGCCATTGGCCGCGAACTGTGGTTACCGCCACCGCATAACCGAGAAGAGAGCGTGCAGCCGTGGCGCCGAGCGCAATCACCGCCTCGGGTTTGACCAGCGCAATTTCGTGCTCCAGCCAATCAGCGCATAGTGCTGCTTCTTGTTGTGATGCTGTTTTGTGGATGCGGCGCTTGCCACGCGGCTCGTACTTGAAGTGTTTGACTGCGTTGGTAAGGTACACGCTGGCGCGCGCCCAGCCTAACTGTGCAAAAGCACGGTCCAGCAGCTTGCCCGCAGGGCCGACGAACGGGCGCCCATGTAAATCCTCCTGGTCACCCGGCTGCTCACCCACCAGCATCAAGCGCGCATTCGGCGGCCCTTCGCCAGCAACCGCCTGGGTAGCAAGCTGGCCGATGGGGCAGGCGCGGCAGCGTTCTGTGGCGACGGCAAGCGCGGCCAGTGTGTCGAGCTTGTCGAGGGCAGCACGTGGGACTACAGAGTGCGCCGATGCTGCTGCGTCGGGGCGCTGGTCCAGACGCAGCGCCGTCGATGCTGCGGGCCGCCGATGCGCTGGTTCGCTGCCAGACTGTTCGATCATCCGGCCGGTGCGTTGTGCAGACAGCGCGGTGAGCGGCTGGATCAGCGCGGCCTCGGGCAGATTCTTCCAGTAGCGGCGCGGCATCTCCTTTTGCATCATCTTCAGCTTGAGCCGTGCCGGGTTGAAAATGTTTTCGTAGTAGGTCAGCCACAACTGCTCGTTTGCATCTGGCGGTGGCGCATCCGCGCGCTGCGCCCCCGGGCCGAACGCTAGCGCGCGGCCGCTCCAGCGCGCGCTGCGCTCGGGTGTCAGGATGGCCCAGGGCATCTGCGCAAAGCGCCGGACAAAAAATGGCGCGGTGGCCTCCACGGTGTGGTGCACCGGCTCGAACCATGCCACATGGGTAATGCGCCACTCGTCATCGGTCGGGGCAGCCAGCGGACGAAAACGCACAAATGCCGTCATCTTGTGTTTGTCGCGCCGCACCGCACGCGCCATCTGTTCGGCTTGCATCCGGTCGGCGTCGAGTGGGTCATGGCGCAGGCTGGGCTCGTGCACCTGGCGCCTGAGCTGGGGGAACAACAAACCGAAACGACCGGGGTCGCTGTGCAATGCAGTGTGTTCACACAGCAGCACAAAGAACGCGGGCACCTGGGGGCGCACGGGGGTTACCGCCTTGGCAGGTGGGCCGCTGCCAGGCGCAAGGTCCGCATGCGCAT
>JANOCN010000739.1:0-1746 GCA_031412185.1 Betaproteobacteria bacterium
CAGTCGTGCGGTCGCCCACAGGCTGCGGCGTTCGGATTCGAGTGCTTTGAGATAGAGATCGGCCATGCCGCCGCTTTAGCGTGAGATAGGTGGCGGCGATAGAGCAATAGAAAAAGGCGCGGGACTGATCCATTCCCGCGCGCTTTTTAGGAAAATGTTAACCTCGGTTAGCGAGTGACCGGCGCAGCCACCGGTTGAGCCTCCTGAACAGCTTCGGGCGTTGCAACGGTTTCGGCATTCATCGCTTCAACGGCCATCGCGGGTTTCGCCGCCGCAAATTCGATCACGTCTTTGGTGCGGAAGGTTATCTCGGCGCGCGCGGGAATGTCGGCTTCTTCACCTTTGATAAGAAATCCGACAACCGCGCCAGCGATAATGGCACCGGCAATCGCGGCCCCGCCACGGCCACGGCCTTTTTGCAGATGCGTACCGTCCATCGCATAGGCTTTCTCGCCCAACTCCAAGGTATTCATCCTGATTTCGATCTTGCCGGATTTGCCGAACCCGCCGCGACCGGTCACCATAGTGACTTCACCCTTGCCACGTGCGCCCTTTGGGATAACAACATAATCGCCCACTTTGACATCGTTCAATACCGTTGCCGAGAAAGTGTCGCCGATATTGGTGATCCGGCGTTTATCCTTCGCCGGTTTCTTCTCACCCTTTTTGAATTCTCGCTTGTCGGTCGCCATCGCGTTGTCGATCATGAACATCACGGCGGTGCCGGCGGGCAACATGGCGGTAACTGACGGATTGGCCATTTGCATGACCGCGGCTTCGGTCGCCGGTTGCGCCGTGGCCGACGTGACATCTTGTGCGCAGCCAGCACTGGAAAAAAAGGCGCAAGCGCCCAGCAATAAAATCTTGGTTTTCATGGAAAACAACCCCCGTTGAACGACCTCCCCCATAAGGTCGTTCTCTCGGGTATGGCCAAGGCTATAGCTCGTCAAGGCATTTTGAAACATATGAAATGTTATTAGCAGCACTGCTCCAAACTGGAGCAGTGCTTCTTAAACTGCCGCTTTCAGCGCATCGACCAGATCGAGCCGTTCCCACGGGAAAAAGTCGCCTTCTGCCTTTTGACCGAAATGACCGTAAGCGGCGGTCTTGCGGTAGATTGGCTTGTTCAGGCCCAGATGGGTGCGGATGCTGCGTGGGGTTAGGCCGCCAAGGGCTTCGATGCTCATGATCGCGGCTTCGATCTTGTCGTCGCCAACAGTCCCGGTTTCATGCGTATCGACGTAAAGCGACAGCGGTTTTGATACACCGATCGCATAGGCGAGCTGGATTGTGCAGCGTGTGGCAAGACCAGCGGCAACGATGTTTTTTGCCAGATAGCGGGTGATATAGGCCGCAGAACGATCGACCTTCGTTGGATCTTTGCCCGAAAACGCGCCGCCGCCATGGGGTGCTGCACCGCCATAAGTATCGACGATGATTTTGCGACCGGTGAGGCCAGCGTCGCCGTCGGGGCCGCCGATTTCGAAGGTGCCGGTAGGGTTGATGTGATATTCGGTTTCAGTGAGGAGGTTCGCTGGCAAAATGCCTGCGATCACCTTTTTGACATAGGCGTGGAGCGTCGCTTCGTTTTCGCCGCTGTCGTAGCCGCGTGCGTGTTGGGTCGAAACGACGATGGCGGTCGCAGCAACCGGAGTGCTGCCTTCGTAGCGCAGGGTGACCTGGCTTTTGGCATCGGGTTCGAGAAACGGTGCCGCGCCCGAGTGGCGGTCGGCGGCCATCTGTTCG
>JANOCN010000740.1:0-3988 GCA_031412185.1 Betaproteobacteria bacterium
ATCTCCACACCCATCTGGCTGGCCCGTTCCTTCATGGCCGGCGACCTGAGCACCACAAGGAACTCGCGGTGCAGGCGGTCCACCAGCGGCCTGGGCAGGCCTGCCGGAGCGAACAGGCCGAACCAGGGCAGCAGGTCGACACCCCCCAGTCCCGCTTCGGCGAGCGTTGGCAGGTTGGGCGTCTCTTCGGTACGCTTTGCCCCAGCTGAGGCGATCACGCGCGCCTTGCCCTGCTTGACCTGCGACATGCTGTTGTTGCCGTTGAAGTAAATGTCGATCTGGCCGGAGATCAGCGCATTGGTCGCCTCGGGTCCCCCCTTGAACGGTACGTGCAGCATGTCCACGCCCGCTTCGGACTTGAACATCTCTCCCAGTACGTGTGAGGCCGTAACGGCTCCGATGGAAGCGAAGGTCAGCTTGCCCGGCTGTGACTTGGCCAGCGCGACCAGTTCCGTGGCCGACTTGGCGGGCACCGAGGGATTGACGTACAGGTACATCGGCGTCACGAACAACATGGTGATCGGTGTGAAGTCCGCCACCGGGTCGTACGACAGCTTCTTGCGCACGACCGCGTTCAGCACCATGCCGCCCTGCGTGCCTAGGTACAGCGTGTAGCCGTCCGGCGCCGCGCGCGCCGCCAGTTCGGCACCGATGACCTGGCTGGCACCGGGCTTGTTGTCGATCACGATCGGCTGGCCTAGCTGCGGACCCAGCTGCTGGGCAAGGGCGCGCACGAACAAGTCGCCGATGCTGCCAGGCGTGAATCCGACGATGAGCCGCAAAGGGCGGGTGGGGAAACCATCCGCGGGCGTTTGCGCCCCGGCTTCGGTCAGCATCCAGGGCACAGCCGCTGCACCCAGAAGGAGGGTGCGCCTGCTCATCCGGTCGCCGGTGTGCTGCATGTGCGCTTTCAGTCTCTGTGCAGTTCGCATGGATGTCTCCTTTGATTTATGGCAACCCACTATTTCACGTTCTACCCCCGAATTTGGCAATGCAGCAACACGCTATGGGTACATAACAACGTGGTTATGACCGCCTTTGCCCCGCGGGGCGGGTCCCGTTTGCCGCGCAGTTGCCAAGTCCGACAGGCTGCTAGCGTTCACCCACCCCGCGCAATACGGTCTGTATCACGTCTGCCTTGATCCGGAAGTCCGATGCATGCAGTCGCTCAAAGCAGGCCTTCGCGGAATCGATCAGGCCATGCCTCTTGGCGAAGCCTATGACTGCGGCAGTTCCCGTTACCCGAATGCCGAGTTCGGTAGCAACGGCACGGCCGACGCGTTCGTCCATCAGAATGACCGCGTTGCCGACGCCTTCCGACAGCGCAATGCGGATGCAGTCGGTTTCGCCTTCATCCAGGTCCATCAGGTCTGCGATGTGCACGGACGGTACCGGAATGGTTTTCTTCCAGACCTTCAGCGATTTGCGTTGGGCCGCCGCGGCAATCTCCAGTTCGCCACGCGCCCCTATGCCGGGCAACACCTCGTGCTGCACTGACGGGGGAATCCATACTGCACCAAACAACGCAGGCAACCATGCAAGCCCGTCCACGATGGCAAGCCCTATCAGGGGGCTTGCATCGCTTAAGACGTAGCCAGCCATTGGTCGAGTGTTTCCATATCGCGCGCAACTTCGCTAGCGTCATGCGTCACCACCGGAATGCCCAGCCGCGAGACATGCGTGATAAACGTTGCCAGTGGCATTTGGGCCATGCGGGCGCTTCGCACCAGCGACAGGCCGCCGTCGCGGAACAGCGCCGTGGCCAGCGCCGCGCGCGCGCCGGATTCCGAGAGCAGTTTGCCGGACTGCAGCCCGATCATCACGGCGTCGGGTTGGTCGCGGTTCATCACCACCACCACGTCGTCGCGGGCGCGGCGCAGTGCTTCGCTGGGATTGTTTTTAAGTCCTGAGACATTGACTACATGCATACATTCCCCTTTGATATAGGAACATAAGAAGGGATGATTGTATGGGCGTTAACCGTGGAACAGCGCATACCCCGTACTCCGCCCTCCACCCTCCAGCTTGCGCAACACCCCGCGCGCCAGCAAGTCGCTGATATCGCGCAGCGCGGTGTCGGTGGAGCACTTGGCAATCGCCGCCCATTTGGCGGTGGTGAGCTTGCCGTCGAAGCCGTCGAGAAGGCGGTTTACCAGTTTGATCTGCCGATCATTCATCGGTGTCTCGGCCCAAACCTTCCAGAACTCGGCCTTAGCCAGCACGGCTCCCAGGATGTCGTCGGCCCCTTCTACTGCCCGCAATAGGCAACCCAAAAACCAGGCTAGCCACGGCGTGACATCCATCGTGCCTTTCTGCGTGGCTTCAAGCTGGTCGTAATAGTGTTTGCGTTCGCGCTGTATCTGCGCGCTCAGGCTGTAGAAGCGCTGGTTGGCGCACTCGGCGCGCGCCAGTGCCATGTCGCCCACTGCGCGCGAGATGCGGCCATTGCCATCGTCAAACGGGTGCAGGGTTACCAGCCACAGGTGGGCCAGGCCGGCCTTGACGAGTGCGTCGCCGAAGGGGTCGGCCCCGTTGAACCACTGCAGAAATGCCTTGGTCTGTTTCGTCAGTGTTCTAGCAGGTGGTGCCTGGAAGTGCACCTTTCGGCGCCGTGGCGGGCCAGACACCACCTGCATCGGGCCAGTTGCGTCGTTGCGCCAGGTACCTGTTTGGAAGCGTTTCATGCCGCTAAAGCCGGTGGGGAACAGCGCCGCGTGCCAGCCAAAGAGGCGCGCGTCGGTAAGCGGTTTGTCAAAATGGGCGGTGGCGTCCAGCACCATGTCCACCACGCCCTCCACATGCCGGTCCGCTGGTGCCAGTGCGCCGATATCCAGGCCCAGTCGGCGCGCGATGGACGAGTGCACGACCGGCAGGCTGAGCCGCTCGCCTTCAATCTCGCTGGTCTTGATGACTTCCTGCGTCAGCACCTGTAGCGTGGCCTGCTCGCGCTGTGCCATGCCCAGGCCAGACATCCGGCCCATCAAATGCCCTTGCGCGCGATGCACTAGTGCAAGTGGGCCCGCCAGTGCTGCGGCGTTGTAGCGCCAAGTTGGCCAGTCGGGCAGTTGCCAGAGGTAGAGCGGCGGTGGGTCATGAGACGGCATGCGGTGATTATGCGTTTAATAACCGCAGTTTATGCGGCGAATAACCCTTTCAGTCGCCGCAATTGCGCTACCGGGCCAGCAGCTCCCCCATCTCCTGCAAGCCGATGGCCTGCGCTCCCTGGCGCAGAGGGAAACGCTCGGTGCCGGGGTACACCACGTAGCGCTGCGTGATGTTCAGATCGTCACAACCCACAAAAGAGCCTTTTTCCGGGCTCGGGGCCATGGATCGTTTTATCTTCCAGAAGTGCTGTGAGTCACGCCCCTGTCACCCATGCTTCCTAGCATCGGGCATTTGTGAGAGAACCTATGCGACATTTTGTGACCGATCTCGCCCTCGCCACAGCCCTCCTAGCGTGCAGCGCGGCGGCGCTGGCCCAAAACACCCGCGCCATTACCAACATCCAGCTCGGGCCACGGCCCTATTTTCTGGTGGCCGATATGGTCGATGGCCCTTTGAAGGCCAAATTGCAAAGTTGCTCGAACGGGCCATTCAAAAAAAGTGCGTTCTCCATCGGCCACCGTGGGGCACCGATGATGTTCCCGGAGCACACCAAAGAGTCTTATGAGGCCGCCGCACGAATGGGTGCGGGCGTGCTCGAATGCGACGTGACCTTCACCAAAGACAAAGAGTTGGTCTGCCGCCACGCGCAAAACGACCTGCACACCACCACCAACATTCTGGCGACTCCCCTGGCGGCTAAATGCACCAAAGGTTTTACCCCGCACGACCCGGAGAAAAACACGCCCGCCACTGCCGAGTGCCGCACCAGCGACATCACGCTGGCCGAGTTCAAGACCCTGCGCGGCAAGATGGACGCCTCCAACCCGCGCGCCAAAACGGTGGACGAATACCTGGGTGGCACGGCCAACTGGCGCACCGACCT
>JANOCN010000741.1:0-4217 GCA_031412185.1 Betaproteobacteria bacterium
TGCGTGAACGCCCCTATGTGGACATTGCGCGCCTGAACGGCATTGGTGGGTTCGAGCTTGTGTTCAGCGAAATATTACCCAACCTGCTGCCCTACATTGCGGCCAGTTTTGTGACGGCGGTGACCAGCGCCATGCTCGCCACCATCGGGCTCGAAGCCCTGGGCCTGGGGCCACAAAACGAGCTCACACTGGGCATGATGATCTTCTGGGCGCAGTCGTACGGTGCGATTTTGCGTGGCCTGTGGTGGTGGTGGTCGCCCCCGGTGGCCATGATGGCGTTGATCTTCATCGGCCTGCTCATGACATCCACTGGCATGGACCGCCTGGTCAACAAACGGTTGCGGGTGGAGGCATGATGGACGCGCACAAAGGGCAGATAGTGCTGGACGTGCAAGACCTGCGGGTGGAGTTTCCAACACCCGCCGGGCCCGCACGCGCCGTCAACGGCGTCAGCTTCAGCTTGCGCAAGGGCATGCGCCTGGGTCTGGTGGGAGAGTCGGGCTCGGGCAAGTCCACCACGGCGCTCGCGCTGATGCGTCTGATCAAGGCACCCGGACGCATTGCCGGGGGACGCGCCAGCCTCCTCGGGGACGACCTGCTGGCCATGTCGGCGCAGGCGATTCGCCAGGCCCGGTTTTCACGCATCGCGCTGGTGCCGCAAGGTGCGATGAATTCGCTCAACCCGGTGTTGACGGTGCGCGCGCAGATCAACGACTTGCTGGACGCCCATGGGGCACTGCCAGTGGCTGCGGCGCGCACGCGCCATGTCGCCGACTTGTTGCAGCGGGTGGGGCTGGCTGAGGCGGTAGCTGACCAGTTTGCGCACCAACTCAGCGGCGGCATGAAGCAGCGCGTATGTATCGCTCTGGCGATTGCCTTGTCGCCGCAGGTCATCATCGCCGACGAACCCACCAGCGCTCTCGATGTGATCGTGCAAAAGCAGGTCATGCAGACCCTGATCCAGGCCCAGAAAGCCGTGGGCGCAGCGATTATTCTGGTCGGCCACGACATGGGGCTGATGGCGCAGTTCGCGCACGTGGTGGGCGTGATGTATGCCGGGCAACTGGTGGAGATTGCGCCGGTGCAGGAGATATTCGCCAATCCGCGCCATCCGTACACCCGCATGCTGATCTCCAGCCTGCCGAACTTCTTGCAGCGGCAGGTGTTTCGTGGCATCCCCGGCGTCGCGCCGTCCATCGTCAACCCGCCGTCTGGCTGCGCTTTCCATGTGCGCTGCCCGCGCGCTGAGGCACGCTGTGCGCTGGAGGTTCCGCCCAACGACAGCGTGGCGGCAGACCACCAGGTGCGTTGCCACTTTGCCCGGGAGGACAGCCGTGTCGCACTTGCTTGAAGTACAAAGTGCCAGCGTGGCCTTCGGCAGCACCCGCAGCGGCACCCACAAGCTTGCCCTGCGCAATCTGTCGCTGGTGTTGCCACGGGCACCGTCCATTACCGCCATCGTCGGCGAAAGTGGCAGCGGCAAAACCACCCTCACGCGCTTGATGCTGGGCCTGATGGCACCCACGCAGGGCACGGTGTGTTACGACGGGCAAGCCCTTCATCAGATGGACCGCGCTGCATTTGTGCGTTACCGCGCCGAGGTGCAGGCGGTATTTCAAGACCCTTTCAGCGTCTACAACCCGTTCTACAAGGTAGACCGGGTGCTGCTGCTGCCGTTGCTGCGCTTCGGCCTGGTAGCCACGCAGGACGAAGCCATGCAACGCATCCGCCAGTGCCTCGAAGCTGTGGGCCTGCGCCCGGGCGATACGCTGGGCCGTTACCCGCATCAGCTCAGCGGCGGTCAGCGCCAGCGCATCATGATCGCGCGCGCCCTGTCGCTGCGCCCGCGCCTGATTGTTGCTGACGAGCCGGTGTCGATGGTGGACGCCTCGCTGCGCGCCACCATTCTGGAGAGCTTGTATCGCCTGAAGACAGAGCAAAACGTGTCGCTGCTGTATGTCACCCACGACCTGACCACGGCCTACCAGATCGCCGACCGGATTGTGGTGATGCTGAATGGCGAGATCGTCGAAGAAGGTGAGCCGGAGCAGGTGATTCATACTCCCAAGCATGCCTACACCCGTGCGCTGGTGGCAGCCGTGCCACCGCCCGACCCTGGCATCGACTGGGGGCTGGAGACTGGGGCCGTGCCGGCATGATCATCGACGCCCATTGCCACGCCTGGGAACAGTGGCCGTACCAGCCGCCCGTACCCGACCCACAAAGCCGCGCGCGCGTGCAGCGGCTGTTGTGGGAGATGGACCAGGCCGGTGTGGGCCGCGCCATCCTGATATCTGCCGCGATAGACAGCAACCCCGACAATGCCGAATACACCCGAACATGTGCTGCGGACTGGCCTGATCGCCTGCTGGCTTTCCCGGATGTGGACTGCCGTTGGCACGCTACCCACCAGACGCCGGGCGCGGACGAGCGCTTGCGACAAACGGTGCGGCGCTTCAACCCAGCCGGTTTCACGTTTTATCTGCACGAGGACCGCGACCCGGCCTGGCTGCTGTCGTCCGATGGCCTGGCGTTTTTTGGTGTGGCCGACGCGGCGGGGTTGATTGTCAGCCTGGCCTGCGGGCCACGCCAGTTGCCTACGGTGTGCGCGTTGGCCCAGCGGTATCCGTCAACACCTTTTTTGCTGCACCACCTGAGCCGGGTTACGGCGGATCCACCCGATGCCCCGGGCCTGCGCAGCTTGTGCGAGGCTGCGTTGCTGCGAAATGTGTACGTCAAGCTGTCGGGGTTTGGATTTGCCCAAACCGACGGCTGGAACTTCCCGCATACACCAACCCGCAGCCTGGCGAAAACGATCTACGAGCACTTCGGTGCCGACCGGCTGTGCTGGGGTTCCGACTACCCGGTGTCGCAAAAGTACATGACCTACCGGCAAAGCCTGGAGGTCGTGCGTACCCACTGCAGCTTCATGCCCGACCCCGACTTGCACAAGGTGCTGGGGGGCACGCTGCAAACCCTGCTTGACCGCCATCCGGCCAGGAATACCTGACCGCATGCACACTTTAAGAATGCCATGACCGATTCCATCAATGTCGCCGTCATTGGCGCCGGCTGGTTTGCCGCCCAGAGCCACATACCGGTGCTGGCAGCACGGGCTGACGTGGTGCTGGACGGCGTGTGCCGCCTCGGTGCGCAAGACCTGGAGCGGGTGCGCAAGCATTTCGGCTTCCGGTTTGCGTCCGAAGACTACCGCGAACTGCTGGCGCGCAAACCGGCAGCGGTGGTAGTGGCGTCGCCGCACCCGCTGCATTACGAACACTGCCTGGCGGCACTGGAAGCGGGTGCCCATGTGTTGTGCGAGAAACCGATGACGCTCGATCCGCGGCAGGCCTGGGCGCTGGAGGCGCGCGCGCGTGAAGTCGGGCGCAGCCTGATTCTGGCCAATGGTTTCCACTACCTGGAGGGTGTGGCTGCGCTGCGCCAGGCCCTGCTCGACGGGGCGGTAGGCAACATCGAGCATGTGTCGTGCAGTTTCGTCTCGGCGACGCGTGCCGTGTTCGAGGGCGACGTCGGCCTGGCGCGCTGGCAGACCCATTTCTTCCGGCCCGACCGCGCCACCTGGCAAGACCCGCTGCAAGGCGGCGGTTTCGCATACGGGCAGTTGTCGCACTCGATTGCCCTCGCGCTATGGCTTACCGGCCTGCAGGCCCAGGCTGTGAGTGCACACAGTTTCATGGCCGGTGCAGTAGACCTGTGCAATGCCGCCAGCCTGTTGTGCCGCAGCGGTGCCGTGGTGTCGCTCAGCGGTGCGGCTGCGCTGCCCGAAGGCCAACGCGCCCTGCTTCGGCTGCTGGTCACCGGCACCGAGGGCGTGATGGAAATCGAGTTGGACCGCGACCGTGTGGCGGTGCACCGGCACGACGGTGCGGCCCGGCAGTTTGTGGTGGAGCCCGGTCAATGGGCCTACCACTGCGCAGGCCCGGTAAACGATTTGGTCGACCTGGCACTGTGCCGTGGGCTTGATCTCGCACCTGCGCACATAGGCGCTGCCACGGTATCGGTCATTGCGGCGCTGGTGGCCTCGGCCGGGGCCGGGGGTCGCAGTGTGCCGGTTTTCGATCCGCAGCCGCCTGGTATGCAGGGGCCTGCAGCATGATCACGCCGACAGGGCCGAAAGGGCCGTTTCCGGCCGGCGAGTCGCTGGCGTTTTGCCTGCGCTTGCAGGCCGGCTGCGAAGACGAATACCGCCGCCGCCA